>CAZIKJ010000038.1:0-11624 GCA_964539685.1 uncultured Pelistega sp. | reverse complement strand
CACTTTCCCTCAAGTAGTTCCTTTCGCGCCTCGGAAACTAGCCGCTCCTCAGCATAAAGCTTCTTAAGCTTCGCATTCTCTTCCTGTAGGCGTTTTAGCTCATTGAGCATTGACGAGTCCATGCCGGCATATTTGCTACGCCATTTGTAAAAAGCAGATTGGCTCATGCCGTGCTCACGACACAAATCAGCAACGTTCACGCCGCTCTCATGCTGTTTAAGAATAGATAAGATTTGTCGCTCAGTAAATTGTTTTCTACGCATGAAAAATTCCTTTAAATATAACAAATAGTTTAACGAAATTTTCCACTCATCGGTGTTTCGATTTTAGGGGAGTATTACCGGTGCACTTGCCGCTTCACCTGTGGGCAATTGGCAAACGGTAGATGAAGACGGTCAGAAAAAAGCGGTCGTCAGAATTACCCAAGATCCCAACGGAGACTTACGTGGCGTGATTACCAAGCTGATTCAAAAACCAGGTGCCATTTGCGAGAAATGCCCTGGCGATAAGAAGGGTAAACCAATTGAAGGTATGTCGATTATCTGGAGCCTGAAATCAGAAGGTGATAATAAGTGGAGTGAAGGAGCTATTCTCGACCCACAGAGTGGCTCAACCTATAACTTAAAAGCCGAACTGAAAGAAGGTGGCAAGAAATTTGAGCTACGTGGTTTTCGTGGGGTTTCACTGCTTGGTCGTACCCAAGTCTGGACACGAATTGATTAAGCCCTCTCTTGATTACGCTTTGCGATTCGCTAAGATACGCTGACATTCTTGCTCATAGCTTACTCCCCAGTCATGCATACTCTGCACAACGGGGAGTAAGGTACGACCAAACTCACTTAATGAATACTCAACCTTGGGGGGGACTACGGGATAGACTTCACGATGTACTAAACCGTCTTGCTCCATTTCACGTAACTGTAAAGTCAGCATACGCTGCGTAATACCAGGAATCAGGCGATGCAACTCATTAAATCGTTGGGTTTTAATCGTCAATTGATACAAAATCACCACTTTCCACTTACCACCGATCAGCGCCAGTGTTGTATTCACAGGGCAATTATCTGGGTGCCTTACATGATCTAAAGTATTCATCATTCTCTTGCCCCTACAGCAGTCGTGATATCTCATTATGCTGCTCAGCGTCGCATCATGAAGCAGCATGCCTTCTGTTCAATGTGCTTTGCCTTATGCTCTGTCCATAAGCCAATCTCATAAGCGTTATGCGTTAAGCCATTGCTTTATGCGCTACACCTTAAGCAAGCTTAAAACACACTTTAATTAAGCCTTAACCACGCCTCAAGCAAGCTTTAAGCAGCACATTTTACAAAAGTATACTAAATGTACGTACTATCATTTATAGATAGTATATAGGATAATACACCTATTAAGTTAAAACGCAAGTTTAATTAGGCCTCTTCTAACCTCTTCTCACCTCTTCTCAGTACTTGACATGTAGTGTCATCTTCTGAGAGCGACAAGGATCGTTCTAGAGACCTTCTAAGCATTAGATACATAGGAGTAAATTATGCGTATTGTAGAATTAGATCGGATTAATGAGTTGGCTCGCAAAGCTCGCCTCTATCAATTAAGCGATGCTGAGCAACAAGAGCGTAAGTTATTACGTCAGTCCTATATTCGCGCCATTACTGGGCAGATGAATAATATGTTGGCCACCGTCACTGTGGTCGATAGTGAAGGGGCTGATGTGACGCCACAAGCACTTCGTACTGCCCAGAAGTCTATGACGCAAATTAGTAGCTATTGACTAGCCTGGCTTCTCTTGATATTAAGTGACGCTTAATGATGAAGAGCTAATGATAATCTAGTGAAACTGATTATCCAGTGAAGCCTGATAATGACGAAAGCCCGATGACTCAGTGATACCTGATAATGACGAAAGACGAATGATTCAGCAAAGCTGATGATTAAGAAAAAGTGATGTTCAAGTAAAGCCTGACAATTCAGTGAGTTTCAAGCATTAAATAAATTTCAAGGGTTTAGCTAGGAGATACTAGCTAAACCACAGTAAGGAGAATACATGATGAAGAATAATAACATCCGTCATATTGACAAAATTTACCAAGCCACTAGCCAACACTGGGTAGGAGATGCTTTTTTAGTCCAACCCTTATTCAGCCATATGGGTGAAGATCGTGGCACGGATCCATTTTTAATGCTGGATTATGCTGCACCTCGTCGCTTTGAGGCGAGCAGCTCGCATATCCGCGGCGTCGGACAACACCCCCATAAAGGCTTTGAGACAGTGACTGTAGCCTATCAAGGTGAAGTCGCCCACAAAGACTCTACGGGAGCAGGCGGCATCATTGCCGAAGGCGATGTGCAGTGGATGACGGCGGGTGCAGGTATTATTCACGAGGAATATCATTCTGAAGCTTTTAGTCAAGCTGGAGGTGTACTGGAGATGGTGCAACTTTGGGTTAACTTACCGGCTAAAGACAAAAGCACACCCCCGGCCTACCAACACTTGTCCAAAGAAGCGATTCCCGTTGTTAATTTGGAAAACAATACTGGATACTTACGCTTAATTGCGGGTGAGTACCAAGCACTCAAGGAGCGGCTCGTACATTTACCGAAATGAATGTCTGGGATGTTGTTGTCAATGCCAATGAGCAAATTAGTTTAACGGTACCTGCTACGCACAATTTATCAATGGTAGTATTGCGTGGCGAAGCCAGTTTTAATCAGCAAGAGTCTGCTGGTGCAGGACAGCTAGTTGTATTTCAGAAAACAGCAGGTGACGTGCAGATTCAAGCCGGAGATGAAGCCCTTAAAATCCTCTTGCTCTCAGGTGTGCCAATTGATGAGCCTATCGTTGGGTATGGGCCATTTGTCATGAACTCACGCGAAGAAATCATCGATGCTATCAATGATTTTAATAGCGGTCGTTTTGGGCAAATTGCACATTAACTTACTGCTTAGCATAAGTTCTAAGTACTGCTTAGCATAAGTTCTAAGCTCAGTAGAGCTGGACTACAAGGACTGTGATCTGTGTCATACAGAAGAACAGTCCTTTACTTTATAAACTTCTATCACACCACTCTATATCCTCTCTATGACGGGCTTTAACTATATGTGTGCGAAAGTGTTAGCTTAGTGCCTGATATATTATGGCAGTATTAGGCTTTGGCTACATGCACATGTTAATAAGGCACCCACCGTCGCCGACTCTGGTCCATGCATACTGAAACGGTAATTAAGATACCACCAGCTGTGCAACTATCGGATTTACTTTAGATTTCAAATCCGCTAAATCACCATCATTATGAATGGTAAAGCTAAAAGCCTCCCACTCCTGGGGTAAGTCCTGCATGATGGTTTGCTGTTCAAGCATCACTTCTTTGGTCGCATCAGAGAGGTCTTTGCCTTCCTGAGCACGTTGTTCAAGGCGTTGAATTAAGCTGGCAACAGGTGCTACGACACGGATAACATAGAATGCCGCATGATGTTCTAAGGCGAGGTCACGAAGAAACTCACGACGCCCCTGAAATGGCGCCACCGTATCCAAGACGACATTAAACCCATGCTTCATTAAGTAGACACTTAAGGAATCTAAGCGCTGATTGGTTAAGGTCGATGCTTGTTTAGAATATAGCGCTAAGGCTTGGCCTTGCTCATCAATTAATTGACCCTCACGCAGTAAGCGCTTACGCTCGGCATCTGAGCGCAATCGTAAAGCACCGATGTGTGCGGCCAATAAGCTGGCTGCCACGGATTTACCTGAACCACTTACGCCCATCATCATGAGAAATTTAATACAGGGTTTAACTGCATCGCATGCGGTTAGCTGTTGCACTGACTCTGCTTGTTGCTCTGACTCTGCTTGTCGCGATGAATTCGATCGCTTAAGTTCTAGATTCTGATCTATATGCCTGTTTGCTACTATGGACTTTGTTGGCGACACTTGCTCTGTGCCTTGCTCTTGATTCTTAAATTTACTTGACCCTTGCAATGACAGACTAAAACTCGGATGCTGCAATAACTCACCCAACACTCGCCAATAGCACTCAAATTTATCCAATTCTTGCCCAAGTAAAGCCACCTTAGCTCGCACTAGGGCCTTGTAAGCAGCATACATCAGCAATAAAGGCATAGCCCGGTAATCACCGCTTAGCTCTAAATAGCTATTGATAAACTCCCAAGCTAATGGGCCTAAGTCATAGACATATAAATCCATAAAAACAAATGCCACATCTTGAATCACATCAATCGTGCGCAAATTTACATCAAACTCAAGCGCATCAAAACCGAACGCTTGCCCCTGCCACATCACAATATTCCCGAGATGTAAATCACCATGACACTCGCGCACAAAGCCTTGCTCCATGCGTTGATTACGCAGTTTCTCAAGGGTTTGAAAGCGTTGTAGTAAAACTTCTCGCCAGCACTTAAGTTCATCAGCTCGCGCTTTTGGCAAAGATTGGAACAATGGAATAGCCGCAATCTCATCAAAGCTCTCATGCGCCCAATCGGCAGTACGTTTAGCCGAGTCCTTAGCGAAAACTGGTTTTAAACTTGAATGAAAATCAGCCATATGTTTAGCTAGCGCTTGAATATGCTCAACGTTCAATATACCCGCTTGGGCCATATAAGCGAACTCTGCAACACTATCAAAGCGCTGCATTTCTAATAAATAATCAATCACGGGCTGGGTCGATGAATCTAGTGTTATACCTGAGTCAATCGATCCACAGACCGTATGCAAAGCGAGATAAAGTTCAGGGCATTGGCGCTGATTTAGGCGCAACTCCTCTTCACTGAAGTGCTTACGCTGTTCCAGGGTCGAGAAGTCCAAGAAAGGCAATTTAAGGGGTTTCTTTAACTTATAAGCTTTATCGGCTATCAAAAATACCGTAGAGATATGGGTATGCACGATCTTTAACTGCTCTTGTGGAAATTGTGCTTGCAAATAGTGACCAAGCTCTGTCTCTAAATCTACACACCCCATTTTTCTTCTCTCCTTACTACCATCGCCATCGTCGTGATGTAACACACCTAGGCACAATCAAGAATGCTTGACCTTACGCCCAATCCGAGAATACACCAATAATAAGGCAAGTACCACCGCAACCGCTGGATAAATAAGCGCATTAACAGCATGCCAACCTGAATCAGCTAAGACCTTACCTGATGAGAATGACGACATAGCGACACTGGCAAAAACCAGAAAATCATTCATGGTCTGCACCTTGGTACGTTCAGCGGGTCGATAACAGTCTGTCACCATCGCTGTCGCTCCAATAAAGCCGAAGTTCCAACCAATACCTAGCAAAATTAATGATATCCAAAAATGGCTAATGTCCATACCCATCTGGGCAATAAAACCTGAGGCTGCTAGGATTAATAAGCCCAGTGCGGTAATGGTGCGACTACCAAAGCGCGTAATTAAAGCTCCTGTAAAAAAGCTCGGGGTATACATGGCTAAGATATGCCAGCGTATGCCTAGGGCAGCATCAGCTTTGTCGTGACCATGGTGCATCATGGCTAAGGGAGCGGCCGTCATAATAAAACTCATTAAACTATAGGACACAATCCCTGCCATTACCGCAATAATAAACTGAAGTGAGCTGGCAATCTCCAGTAGACTACGTACCTCGTTTGCTGTGCCCGCATGACTTGAGGCGCTACTATCTATCGTAGGCGTACGTAAAAAATACAGGATTGGAATCACGCAAGCACCTAGTGCGGCTAGACCTAAGTAAGTTGCCAAGTTCGGATACTCTGTCATCATATCCGCTGTTGATAAGACCACCTGAGGGCCGATAAAAGCCGCAAATAAGCCCCCCACCATTACCCATGAAATTAAGCGAGGACGAATATCTGCGCGTGCACCATCGGTCGCCGCAAAACGAAAACTCTGCACATACGAGGCATAACTACCTGCCATCAAGGTCCCAAAGCAAAACAGTAAAAAAGACGACAAATAAATAGCTAAGGCGCAAACTAAGCCCGACAGAATCGCGATTAAGGCGCTCAGCAAATAACTATTGCGACGACCAAAGCGACTCATTACCATCGCCGCCGGGATGGTGCCCAAAGCAATACCTAGCTGGTAGGTACTGACAGGCACTGTGGCTAAGCTTGGGTCATTCGCCAGAGCATGTCCAACTAAACCGCCCGTTGTAATAATAATCGCGGGATTCGCCCCACTAATCGCTTGCGCTACCGTTAAGAGCCGTGCATTATGCCAGCTGGTTTGATCTTGATTTGCCTGACTTGCCATATCCTCTACCCACTCTCTTTCTATTATTAATGCTTATATGCATATTGCTGATAATTATATAGTGCAAAGCGAATAGTTTTTACTTAAATATGCTTATGTCATTTTTCTGTCATCTTCGTCCTGAATAATACGTGATTCCGATGATTTTTCTTTTGCTTAAAAGATCAGCGATGACTTTTTTCAAACGGCCCTTATGCTTAAAAGATCAGCGATATATTTTAGGACGCTCCTTCAATTTAAAGCTCAACGATAAAATCAAGCCATCCTTTCGATTAAAGAACACAATGACTTTTACAATTCGCCCTTTCACCCTAGCCGACACCGAAGCCATCGTTGAGTTATGGACTCTCTGTGATTTAGTACGCCCTTGGAACAATCCTTACTTGGACATTCAGCGCAAACTAACGACGCAGGCAGACTTATTCCTTGTCGCCTGTAAAGATGACCTCGTTGTTGGCTCTGCCATGGTGGGTTATGAAGGTCATCGTGGCTGGGTATATTATTTGGCTGTTCACCCAGAGCAGCAAAAGCAAGGGATTGCTCATGCCCTAATGGCGCAAGCGGAACAGCTCTTAATTGAGCGTGGTTGCCCTAAGATACAACTCTTAGTTAGACGCAATAATGACAAGGTTGTGGCGTTCTATGAAGCACAAGGTTATGAAGTCGCCGATGTTCTTATGCTAGGTAAGCGCTTGATAGAGGATTGAACTCACGCTAAGACACTATAAAGCTTCTATAAAGTCATCTGAGATACAGTCTTTATGCCATTCATCGCTTATTATATTGGCGACGTAGGACGAAAACTCCATCAAAAAGCTCCAGAATGTTTATTGCTTATTTGCTTACTGACTTATGGCTTTAACGACTTGGGACAAGATTGATTAAGAACAAAAGCACAATGGGAGTTTCAGCCTAAGATGAGTGTGATGAGATAAATGTAATCTGATCACTTAAAAACAACGAGGAGACACGATGGAATTACTAAGCTATGTGAATGGTGCTTCGGACATCCCCCTACTGGGACAAACACTGGGACAGAACTTTGATCAGGCCTGCGAACGATTTGGCTCAGAACTCGCTCTTGTCTCTCGTCACCAAAACTTACGCTACACCTATACTGAGTTAAAAGACCAAGTTGATCGTGTTGCTTGTAGCCTTATGCGACTTGGTTTTGCTCCTGGCGATCGCCTCGGCATATGGACCACTAACTGCGCTGAATGGACGATTATTCAATACGCCACGGCTAAAGCTGGCATTATCTTAGTGAATATGAACCCCTCCTATCGTCACACCGAATTAGAATATTCCATCAATAAAGTTGGCTGTCGTGGCTTGATTATTATTTCAAATTTCAAGGATAGTGATTATGAACAGATGGTCTATAATCTTGTTCCTGAATTAGAAACGTCAACAGTTGGCGCTTTAAAGTCAGCCGCCACACCGAGCCTACGCTACGTGATTAAACTCAATCCTGAGCCTAGTGCTGGCATGCTGAATTTTAGTGAACTATTGGTAGACCCTTCTGAGCAAGAGCTAAAGAAGCTAAAAGGCCTAGGGGATACCTTACAGTTCGATGATCCGATCAATATTCAATTCACCGCAGGCACAACGGGCAATCCTAAGGGTACGATGCTGACCCATCACAATATCCTCAATAATGGTTACTTTATTGGTGAAACCATTAAGCTCACAGACAAGGATGCCGTCTAAATCGCCGTCCCATTATTTCACTGTTGCGGCATGGTGATTGGTAATATTGCTTGTGTCAGTCATGGTGCCACCATGGTGTATCATGCTGAGGTGTTTAACCCTATCGAAAACTTAAAAGCTATTCAAGAAGAGCGATGTACCGCGGCGTATGGTGTACCCACTATGTTTATTGCCATGCTTGAGCATCCAGATTTCAATCAATATGATTTAAGTTCTCTGCGCACTGGTGTGATGGCAGGCAGTGTCTGCCCGATGGAAGTGATGCGTCAAGTCATCGATAAGATGCATATGCAGGAGGTGACGATTTGTTATGGCATGACCGAAACTTCACCCGTCAGCATGCAAAGCCATATCGACGATCCACTTGAGAAACGCGTGAGTACTGTTGGACGCATTCATCCACACTTAGAAGTCAAAATCATTAATGAATTTGGTCGTATTGTGCCACGCGGCACACCAGGAGAATTGTGTACACGAGGTTATTCCGTCATGCAGGGTTATTGGAATGATCCTGAAAAGACAGCTGAAGCAATTGACAAAGCAGGCTGGATGCATACCGGTGACTTAGCTGTTATGGATGAGGAAGGCTACTGCTCTATTGTTGGTCGCATTAAAGACCTCGTGATTCGTGGTGGTGAGAATCTGTTCCCTCGCGAGGTCGAAGAGTTCCTCTATACCCACCCGCATATTTTAGATGTGCAAGTCGTGGGCGTGCCTGATGATCGTTATGGCGAAGAACTTTGTGCTTGGATCTTGCTCAGAGATAATTGCAGCCTCACCGAGGAACAGGTGCGTGAGTTCTGTGATGGTCAAATTTCTCGCCAAAAAATCCCTCGCTATATTCGCTTTGCTGATGAATTCCCGATGACGGCTAGCGGCAAGGTACAGAAATTTAAAATTCGTGAAATGATGATTGAGGAGTTGGCGGCAGCTAAGAAATAATGCTTAATGGCTTATCGAGTAAAGCAGCGGTATTACTTGTTCGAGCGCTAGTCTGCTAGCTGATTGCTTACCCTTACCGGATTCGCTAATCACAACAACGCCCATAAGAAACAGTTACATGAAAAAATCCGTTATACGCCTATAAACGTATAACGGATTTTTAATTACTTAAACTAAACGCCTGTACTTAGAGCTTTGCTATCACTCATACCTAGCTAATATTTAGCAAGATGCCGCTCGTACGAGCAACTGACTCTCTTTACCCACGACGCTTAACTAAAAAAGCTCTTTAGCTTATCGGTAAACGAAGATTCCTGCGGTGAATGACGTGCTTGGTCTTTCTCCAAAGAGGCTTCGAATTTACGGAGTAGCTCTTTCTGCTCTTCTTTCAGGCGCACAGGGGTTTCGATAAACACGTGGCAGTATAAATCACCAGGGTAGCTTGCGCGTACGCCCTTGATTCCCTTACCACGCAAGCGGAATACCTTGCCTGATTGCGTACCTTCAGGGATACTAATTTCACCCTTACCGCCTAAGGTAGGCACTTCCAACTTGCCACCTAAAGCCGCCGTGGAGAATGGTAATGGGACTTCGCAATGCAAATCATCGCCATCACGTTCAAAGATAGCATGCTTCTTCAAGCGGATTTCAACATAAAGATCGCCTGGAGGGCCACCGTTGACACCTGGCTCACCATTGCCTGCTGAGCGGATACGCATGCCGTCATCAATCCCTTTAGGAATTTTCACTTCTAAAGTTTTATTACGACGAATTTGTCCTACGCCATCGCAATGACTACATGGGTCTTTAATTTCCTTACCGGTACCATGACACGTATGGCAAGTCTGTTGCATACGGAAGAAACCTTGCTGCGCCGTCACTGTACCTGAGCCATTACAGGTACGACACGTAATCGGTTCAGTGCCTGGCTTGGCTCCGCTACCATGACAGGTATCGCAAGTTTCCCAACTCGGGATGCGAATCTCGGTTTCATAGCCTTCTGCCGCTTGCTCTAAAGTAATATCTAAGCTGTACTTTAAGTCTGCACCACGGTAGACCTGTGGTCCTGAGCGGCGTCCACCACCACCACCGAAGATATCACCAAACATATCGCCGAAAATATCACCGAAGTTACCCGCACCTGCACCACCCATGCCCTGATTCGGATCAACACCAGCATGCCCATAATTATCATAGGCTTGGCGCTTAGAGGTATCCGATAAGATTTCATAGGCTTCTTTCACCTCTTTAAACTTATCTTCAGCCTCTTTATTATCAGGGTTACGGTCAGGGTGATACTTCATGGCCAACTTACGGTAGGCCTTTTTAATTTCGTCATCACTGGCGTTTTTGGCGACACCTAAAACTTCATAAAAATCACGTTTTGCCATTATGAATACGCCCTATTCTTTACTTTTATCTCTATTTAAAATGCGATATACCCAGCAAGGCTCAAGAGCCTTACTGGGTACCTTCTAACGTTTAGGCTTGAGCCAGATTATGCATCACGCTTAACTTCTTTAAAATCCGCATCAACCACATTATCATCAGCTGGTGCGGCTTGTGCACCTTCCGCTGCGGCTTGTGCTTGTTGCATATCGGCATACATCTTCTCACCTAATTTCTGAGAAGCTGCACCAAGTGCTTCAACCTTCACATCGATGTCCGCCTTATCGTCGCCTTTGATGGCTTCTTCAAGGTCCTTAATCGCTGCTTCAATCGCTTCTTTCTCTGAAGCTTCAAGCTTATCGCCGTACTCTTCTAAAGATTTACGGGTTGAATGCACCAGGCCATCCGCTTGGTTACGTGTCTGCACTAACTCCGCTAAGCGGTGATCTTCTTCCGCATTCGCTTCCGCATCTTTCACCATACGCTCGATTTCCGCATCGCTTAGACCAGAGTTGGCTTTAATGGTAATTTTGTTTTCTTTACCTGTGCCTTTGTCTTTGGCTGATACATGCAAGATACCGTTAGCGTCGATGTCAAATGTCACTTCAATCTGTGGTAAGCCACGTGGTGATGGTGGAATACCTTCAAGGTTAAACTCACCTAATGATTTGTTACCTGCTGCAATCTCACGCTCGCCTTGGTAAACCTTAATGGTTACGGCTGGCTGATTGTCTTCCGCAGTTGAGAACACTTGCGAGAAACGTGTCGGAATCGTGGTGTTCTTTTGGATCATCTTGGTCATCACGCCACCCAAGGTCTCAATACCCAGAGACAATGGGGTAACGTCTAATAACAAGACGTCAGAACGATCACCCGATAACACCGAACCTTGAATCGCCGCACCTGAAGCGACTGCTTCATCGGGGTTCACGTCTTTACGTGGCTCTTTACCGAAGAATTCTTTCACTTTATCTTGAACTTTAGGCATGCGAGTCATACCGCCGACCAAGATAACGTCATCAATCTCACCGACTTTAATACCTGCGTCTTTCACCGCTACACGGCATGGTTCAATCGTACGCTCAATCAAGTCTTCCACTAATGCTTCTAACTTAGCACGCGTGATTTTCAAGGTTAAGTGTTTTGGACCTGTTGCATCAGCAGTGATGTACGGCAAGTTAATTTCAGTCTGGGTAGTTGAAGAAAGTTCAATCTTGGCTTTCTCTGCCGCTTCTTTCAAGCGTTGTAGCGCCAATACGTCTTTCGATAAATCAACTGCTTGTTCTTTCTTGAACTCAGCAATGATGTAATCAATAATGCGTTGGTCAAAGTCTTCACC
>CAZIKJ010000037.1:0-4729 GCA_964539685.1 uncultured Pelistega sp. | reverse complement strand
AAGGTTGCGGGTAGATAGAAGACGAACAGCACATAATAGCTTTGGCTTAACGTACCGAATGAACGACTGAGTGCGGCGGCGATAATGCATGCTAAGCCTAAGCGGCTCACGAGCGGAAAGAACAAGTCCAAGCTGCTATGTGAGACACCTGCGATACTAAAGACCTGCATCATCATTAATAAGAAACCACCGATCAGAATTAAGTGAAAAGCCGCTGTCGCAGTGTGTAGACCGAGCAAGCTTGAAGCGCCCAACCATACATAGCCGATACCAATCGTCGCTAAGGTCAAATAAAACCAACGGATATAATATTTCTTGAACATGATAGGATAGTGCCAATCGCGTAAGCGCCCTAGCATACTCAGACCTACGGCAACACTCATCCATGCGCTACTCATGGCGTCGTCCATGAAAATCTGACTAGCCACATAGAGATAAATAAACCAGACCGAGAGATTACGATAAAAAGGGTTAGGCACAAATCGACACTCAGCGAAGGCGCTTCCTTCAAGCGCTTTATTGCCAATGGAGTTGCCAATTCTGAAAGTGATTAAAGCCACGCCAGCCATGAAAATATGCGCAATTTGTTCAAGCCAGAATAAACTTGGTTGATAGAGATAACATAGGTTTAAGATGGCGACACTGCATAGCAAAATAATAATACTGATAATCTTACTGTTGCGTGCTCTCAGGGCAAAGTGTGTGGCGATTGCGCCAAGTGCTAACCAAAATATAAAGAAGGCAAGGCTAGCTATTGCAGGGGCGAATAGGCTAGCGACCGCGCCTAAGAGCCAGCAGATCAATAAGGCTGAGCTATACGGAATCAGCGAACGATTATCATGGGTCCATTCAGGAATAGCGGTTAGGATAAAACCTGCGAAACCAGCGCCACCGACACTATTCAGAAAACCATAGGCGTGTAACGTAATTGGATCGACCTGAAATGGATAAATCCCTATTGCTACCATCGGCCAAATACTGGCCACTAAGATTGCACATAAGGCTGAGAGTAAGAAATTTAAGCGAAAGGGAAAGCGCAGAAAATCCTGCAGGATATCTGGCTTAGCTGATAGTGACTCTGTTGATTGTGGCTTAGCTGATTGTGACTTAGTTGATTGTGACTTAGTTGAGCGCGCGTCTGATGCACTCACCTTACGCGAATGTTGGCTACTTGATGTTGGATAATCTACCACTTGTGCCATTGGCATTGGGTTAATGTCGATGGTTCTATTCATGATAAGCCTGCCAATAATCTTGCTCTAAATAATAGTTAATAAAGGCCTCATCTCGTTGCTCAAGTGCTGTGCTGAGTTCGATGCGTTCACGGCAGCGAGCAGGTTTATGATTCAATAAGTAAATCTGATGAGAAAGTTTCAAGGCCTCAAAGCGATCATGTGTCACCATCACAATCGCCATCCCTTGCTCAAGCAACTCTTGAATCCACTCATAAATACTCAGCTTTAATTCATAATCCAGTGCGGAAAATGGCTCATCTAATAAGAGTAAATCGGGTTTATTTAAGAGAGCGCGGGCGAGCGAGGTACGTTGCCGCATGCCGCCAGAAAGCTCCTTAGGATATTTATGCCAATCATTTTCATTTAAATGTAGACGGTGTAAAAGTCTAGCGGCCTGGTCTTTTACGCTTGAATTTTGTGCATTGGGTGCAGTTAGGATGACATTGTCCCAAAGACTTAACCAAGGCAAGAGACGATGCTCCTGAAACAAATAGCTTAGGCGCTTAAAACCATTGCGCATGCTACCACTATCGTAATTAAGTAAACCCGCAATCACACGTAATAGCGTGGTCTTGCCACAACCTGACGGCACATACAAGCAAGCGACTTCACCCGCTTGTACACGTAGATCTAGGTTCTGAATAATATCGTCACCCATAAGACTTAGGGAGACATTCTTAAGGTCTAACATCTATTGCTCCCAAGGCATAAAGATAATCCGTAAAGGCTCGATAATTAAATATTCCACAATAAAAATCATGCCCAGAATGAGCATGACATAGGCCAGCACAGTTTCAGTATCAAGCATTGAGCGCGCCATAGCGAGTTGCGCGCCCATCCCATTATTGGCGCCCAGTAGCTCGGCCATTATCGCAATCTTAATACCCGTGCCTAGCGCCACACTGATAGCGGGCAGGAGGTGATTGAGTAAGTGAGGAAAGTAAAGATTTCTAATTTTCTTGAAAAAGGAAACCTTATAGACATCAAGCATCTCCTTAAGCCCTTCATCGACCGTCATCATGCCCCGCATAGCCGCGGCAAAGGTGAGGGGAATAGCCGTAATAATAATGGTGAAAATAGCACTTTGTGAGCCCATGCCAAACCAGAATAGGGCAAGTACCACCCAGATAATCGGTGGCATGCCCAGTAGCACGCTGATACAGGGACGGAAAAACAGGGCGAGACTCTTGAAGGAGCCCGCAAGTAGACCTAAGCTAATGCCAATCAAAAGAGCCACCGTGATACCAATACCAGCACGGTATAAAGTAATCGGAATTTCGTGTATGGAGAAATTCTCCATCACGTTCTGGGCAGCCTTAAATACGGCTAAGGGTTCAGGCAGAACAAGGGCGCCCAACTGCTTGGCGGCAATTTGCCAGACAGCGAGAATAATCGCTAATACCGCAGCCGAGGTAAAGGCACCCCACAGATAAAACCCTGCTTGTCCTAAACGGCTACGACGTAATGGTCGCCCTGAATCTAAAATCATATCAATCTTCTTAAGATAATCTGCTCGTCTTCACTGTTGTTATCAATAACGCCAGCTTTATGTTTAATCGCACTAGCTCAGTGCATATACACTAGCTCAGTGCATATAATTAAGCACACAAATTAGCGTACATAAATTAAGCAAACAGTGAGCTATCCGGTAATTTTCCACCGACAATCTGTGGGTTCAGCTCGTACATTGCGCTAAAGAAGGTCATTAAATCATCCTCAATCGCTTTACTGGGAGTGACCACCAGATTTGAATGTGGCAAAGACGTCTCAATGGCCATTGTGGGCACAGGGATGAGTTGACTGCCGATCTTGGCCGCTTCAGCCAAATGACTCAGTGACCACGTCAATGCCGCTTGTAAATCCTCATGCAATTGCCCAAGAAACTCGCGATTGGCCTCATAGAAAGCGGTGCTAACTAATAAACCTGCTTGAGGGATACCGGTATGCGTATGGCTTGCTTGTTCCCAGGCTTTCTGGATATCAAACACGCGCTCAATGGTTTGTCCATTCAGTTTGCCGCGCATAATACCGACACTGGCGAGCGGCTCTGGTAGCAAAGCGAGGTCGACTTTCTTATGTAAAAATAGTGCGAGCGCCTCGGGGGGCGTCGCTGCATAAAGCACATCCAAATCAGTGAATTTAATGCCGCGGATTTTGCATAAGGCTTGCATCACTAAATCGGGCATATCATTTTTAAAAGGTAGTACTATTAACTAACCGATGAGCTCTGAGAAGCCAGTAAGGAACCCGTCACGACCGACCACTAGCAAAAGACCTTTGGTCATAATGTTAAGGAGTTTGACGCTCTCGCCACGTGCCGCAAGGTTGGCTGCAACATAGCTTGGGACGATGCTCGCTTCGATGGTACGGTTGGCTAAGCCTGCACGTAAGACGTCGGCATCACGCCATACATCGACTGACCAAGGTAAGATCTGCGGTGATTGACCTTGCTGTGCAGCAACACCGAGCAAAAGCGTAGGAAGAACGATGGGGCCGTAAATTGTCAATTGCTTATCCTTAGCGAATAAAGCAGGGGTGTAAGCCATGAGTGAACTAGCGGCGAGCATTTTAAGAACGGAACGACGATCCATAAACTTCCTCAATTATAAATGGTAATGATAATTAATATCAATAAGCATTATAAAAGTAAGCTGGTGGCAAAGTGAAGATGACCTATTGTTTTGTAAGGTCTATTGTTTGCGATATATCAATCGAGTGCGGAAAAATAAGGAAAACCTATGGCAATTAGTGGCATTCTTGTCCTTAGCTTCAGCTAAGACTATGATGGCTACATTAACGATATTGAACAAAGGAAGACGATGAATTCGCAAGCAGAATATTTTCATGAAAAATACGGCATGACTAAAACCCACTCGGCAGTGGTTGAGGCAATGGCTACGGTGGCCCCGTGTAAAGCCTTAGATTTAGGGTGTGGTCAAGGTCGGAATGCGCTCTATTTAAGTCTGCGCGGATTTGATGTGACAGCCAGTGATTATAATCCTGGTGGCATGGGAACGGTTGCCTCAATTGCTCAGGCTGAAGGGCTTGAAGTACGTACCCAAATTTATGATATGACTCAGGCCGCCATTGATGAGTCATATGATTTTATGCTGGCCACGGTTGTGTTTATGTTTTTACACGCCGATCGTGTGCCTGCCATTATTGCGAATATGCAAGCGCAGACCAATCCAGGTGGATACAATCTGATTGTGTCGGCGATGGATACGCAAGATCATCCTTGCCATATGCCGTTCTCATTCACCTTCAAAGAGAACGAGTTACGCGACTATTACCAAGGCTGGGAATTGTTGACCTATAAGGAAGAGGTCGGTGCTATGCATGCGCGTGATGCACAAGGCAATCCAATTCAATTAAAATTTGTCACCATGTTGGCGA
The DNA here is from genome assembly GCA_964539685.1 of uncultured Pelistega sp. Lineage (GTDB taxonomy): Bacteria > Pseudomonadota > Gammaproteobacteria > Burkholderiales > Burkholderiaceae_B > Taylorella. The sequence continues at coordinate 98 of CAZIKJ010000037.1, read as the reverse complement.
AAAAACCTGCCTAATCTCTACTCCTTTATAACTACGTCACCAGCCTATTTATCCTTCTTTTGGCGAGCGGACTTGCTCGCCAATATTTTCTATAATTG
>CAZIKJ010000036.1:0-4332 GCA_964539685.1 uncultured Pelistega sp. | reverse complement strand
GTTTGAAATATGGATGGGCTTATGTACCGCATTCGCTTCAGTGCCTGAATAACGGTCTGCGTGTAAAATTTTTGTCGTGATACTGAGGTCTTTGCTCATGATGATATTTATTTATGGTTAAATTAATTTCGATTCGTATTATATGATCTAAGCGATCTATTGTAACGCTTAGATAGCAGTTGGCGAAAACTGAAGAAACACGGGACGTAAAAAAGTCCCGCCATTATTACCTGGCCTAATAAGCTTATTCCTCTAATCCCTATTCTTAATATACGTTAAGAAGCTTTCTTAAGTATTTTTCTTAAGGCTTAACTCTTAAGACGATTGAATCAAGGTATTCTTAATCGCTTAGCCTTTCACCATGCGTTGGCGACGGCTCTCATATAAGCACACGGCACTGGCAACGCTAACATTTAGACTCTCAACCGAGCCAACCATTGGGATACGCACAAGCTCATCGCAAGTTTCTGTGGTTAAGCGACGCATACCATCACCTTCGGCGCCCATGACCCAGGCCATTGAGCGAGTTGCATCAACCGCATACATATCGTGATCAGCTTGATCAGTGGTACCTACTAACCAGACATCGCGTTCTTTTAATTCACGCATGGTACGTGCTAAATTAGTGACCATTAAGTACGGTACCGTATCTGCCGCACCACAAGCCACACGCTGCACTGTCGCATTTAGGCCAACCGCCTTGTCTTTCGGAGCAATCACAGCATGCACACCCGCGGCATCAGCCGTACGCAAGCAAGCACCTAAGTTATGGGGATCCGTCACTGAGTCTAGAATCAGTAATAAGGCGGGTCCTTCGGTAACATCTAATACATCATGAATATTAACGGCCAATTGACGTTGTGCTGCCAAGGCCACGACACCTTGATGGCGCACTCCCTTAGCTAGCCCATCAAGGCGATCCATACTTACTGCGTATAATTTCACTTGCTGACGCTCAGCCTGCTCCACCAGAGTCTGCATACGCCTATCTTTACGTGAGGTTTCGATATAAATTTCTTTGATCGAATCTGGATCATGACGTAAACGTGCGGTCACGGCATGAAAGCCGGCCAATATTTGATGACTTGCCACTTTGTTCTTTACCTATCAATGCATCACTCGGATGCTTTTTGTTTATCTTTAAAATACTACTTATAGTGCGCCGCGCTTGTGAAGCATTAAGTATGCCTGCAAGCTTCATAAGCGACAAATGCAGACACAACTCACGTAGGAGCCTACATATCGAAAAGACCATTCGCAACGCACTGCACTACAAAAAAGCGATTAGTTCAGCAAATTAACGGCGCTTACTGCGCTTGGCTTTCGCTGCTCCTGGGCTTTTTGCGGCTTTATTACGTGCCTGCTTAGCTTCTTTCATGGCTTCAGCACGTCGTTGCTGTGCTGTTTTACCACGCAAGGCTTCAGGCTTTGGCTTAGCGACACGCTTAAAATGACGCGGCGTCTCTTCACCCGCTTGACGTAATTCACGTTGCACTGAGGCGTAGGTGACACCCTTAACCAAAGCAAATTCAATCCGACGCGCTTCTAAATCAACACGTGTCACTTGCACTTGTACCGGGTCAGTCAAGCGATAACGCTTGCCGGTTCGCTCGCCACGTAATTCATGTAAGCCTTCATTATATTGGAAATAATCCGAACCGAGTTCAGAGATATGGACTAAACCTTCAACGTAAAGCGTATCAAGCGTGACAAATAAGCCAAAAGTCGTTACGCCACTCACTTTACCGCTGAAGATTTCGCCAACATGTTCACGCACATACCAGCACTTCAACCAGGCTTCGACATCGCGTGATGCTTCATCCGCACGGCGCTCATCGGCAGACAACATTAAGCCTAACCTATCCCATACCGCATGCTCATGTTCTTTAGCGGTGTCGCCTTTGACCTTATCCACTCCAGGCACTACCGGTAAATAGGTCTTTTTATCCAAAATTGACTTAATCACGCGGTGTACTAAGAGGTCTGGGTATCGACGAATCGGCGAGGTGAAATGGGTATATGCTTCATAAGCCAAGCCAAAGTGCCCCGAGTTATCAGGACTGTAAATCGCTTGCTGCATAGAGCGCAAAGCCATGGTTTGTAAGATTTGGAAATCTGGGCGCGCACGCGCACTATCAAGTAGTGCAGCATAGTCTTTACCGCTGGGCTCAGCGCCCCCCCCTAGATGCAGACCAATACTGCGCAAGAATTCGCGTAGCGTTGTTAATTTATCCATGGTTGGGCCTTCGTGTACACGATATAGTCCCATACGCTTATGGTGTTTGATAAAGTCAGCTGCACACGTGTTCGCAGCCAACATACACTCCTCAATCAGACGATGCGCATTATTTCGAATAAACGGCACAATTTGTTCAATCTTACCCATATTATTGCTAATAATACGCGTCTCAACCGTCTCAAAATCCATCGCACCCCGCTCTTTACGCTGCGCGGCAAATAATTCATAAAGCTTGTATAAGTCTTGGATCTGAGGCTGCACATGGGCTAATTGCTTAGCACTTGGCCCTGTCGGTTGTTGTAAAGTATCCCAAACCTGGGTATACGTAGTACGTGCATGCGAATGGATCACTGCTTTATAAAACTGATAGGCTTGTACCTTACCCGCATCAGCGCCTGTGCTTGGAATCACCATATCACATACCATAACCAAGCGATCTACTTCTGGATTTAAGGAACACAAACCATTCGATAAGGCCTCAGGCAGCATAGGAATCACACGACGTGGGAAGTACACCGAGGTACCACGCTCCATCGCGTCTTTATCCAAGGGCTCTTGCGGCCTCACATAATGCGACACATCAGCAATCGCCACTAATAAGCGCCAAGCCATTTTCTTGCGTTTTTCAGTGCCGGTATTGACTTCTTCAGCGTAAATAGCATCGTCAAAGTCACGCGCATCTTCACCGTCAATCGTGATAAAAGGGACATCGCGCAAGTCAATACGATCGTCTAAATCGGCAGCCTGCACTTCCTCTGGCAAAGCAGCCGCTTGTTCTAAGGTCTTGGTGGAGAAATCCACGGGTACATTGAACTTACGTACAGCAATTTCAATTTCCATACCAGGGTCATCAATCTCGCCCAGTACCTCAACGATACGACCAATCGGCTGGCTATAGCGCGTTGGTTGGGTGATAATTTCCACTACCACGACCTTACCATGTTCTGCACCATTCAGTTCAGCCACAGGCACCACAATATCATGCTTAATACGTTGATCTTCAGGTACGACAACCCAATTACCGTGTTCAAACAAAATACGGCCGACTAGGCGAGTCGTACCACGCTCTAAGACTTCAATAATCGTGCCTTCCAAGCGACCGCGATTATCTCCAGTGACCTTAACTTGTACGATATCGCCGTGCAAAACCTTCAACATCTCACGATTCGAGAGATAGATATCAGTACTGCCATCATGTGGAATCAAGAAACCAAAACCATCACGATGACCTTGTACTCGGCCTGTCACGGCTTGATTCGTTGTATTCAATTTAAAACCTTGGCGCAATGAACTGATTTGGCCATCACGCAACATGGCGGCAAGACGCTTCTCTAGGCCCGTTATCGCCGTATCACGCTGTAAATTAAAATGTCGGCTCAAGGCGTCAAGACCAATTTGACGAGAATGCTCGCGCAAAAACTGTAAAATTTGCTCCCGACTTGGCACCGCAGGATCAAACTGCATGCCGATTTCTTCTGATTGTTCTGTCTCTAAGTTCAACTCTTCTTTATTTTCTTTAATCACTTATCGATTCCTTCTTGTTATCTTGTTATATACGGGATACGTTAATCATTGACCACACTAAACACCATTAATATACGATCTTTGTGTATTATCGTATGCAAATAATTTTACTCGTTTGTGACAATCCGAGATTCTTGTTGGGTCTATACCAAAATTTTTTGTCTTCGCATTCATCAACGCATTCTATTATGAAATTTCACGCTTAACTTAGAACTTAACATATAAATAGCGGGCCACCATCAAAAAACAGACCACCACTACTAAAGGACGCACAATTCTAGCGCCATGACTAATCACCATTAAAGAACCAAGATAAGCGCCGAGGACTTGCCCAGCAATCATTACCAGCCCAATGATCCAAATAATTTTGCCACTAAAAATAAAAACAGTTCTTTCCATCAGGTTTTCGTCAAGGCAGGGCTTATTAATATCGCTGCAGACCTGCCCGAGGATAGCCCACATGTGGAGCCTGAATGGATATTGGAGCAGGACCCAGATGTGATAATCGGAAAGGTTGGAGCAAAAAAAGAGCTCTCCGGCTATCTTGCAGAGGATTCAAGGAATTTGAC
>CAZIKJ010000035.1:0-2527 GCA_964539685.1 uncultured Pelistega sp. | reverse complement strand
CTGATTTGCTTTTCCAACTTTTCAAGGCTGCACTTGCCGCCGCTACAGCGCGATCCGCTTCTGCACGACCCATTTTAGGTACGCGCGCAATTTCTTCACCTGTGGCAGGGTTATGAACCGCAATGGTGTCACCTGAATCCGCATCACACCATTGACCATCAATATAACATTGGGTTTTAAATAAGCTAGGGTCTTTTAACTGCATTCTGTTCTCCTAAGTTTTGCACACTAGATGCAAATGGGCATATTACACCTATAAATAGCTAGTTTCTAATTTGCCTCTGTCGCACTGCAACTATATGAGCAGCATAAATTAATTTCTATCGTACTGCAGTTGTAGGTATTGTGTAATTTGCTTTAATTACACGACTAGCCCAAATTAGCCAGAGGAAATAACTACTATCGTACTGCAACTAATTAATACTCATACATTTGTGCTCAAGTATTGCCTCTAGTGTAATCTTTCTTTATGGTTAATTAACGTGATGCACGTAGCGCTTCTTCAATAATGTCCAAAGCCTCATCAAAGATTTCATCTTCAATTGTCAATGGGAATAAGAAGCGCATAACGTTATAATACATACCGCAAGTTAAGGTAATAAGACCTTTATCAAGCGCATAGGCTTGGGCTTTTTTCGGTAAATCCGCATCAGGTGTGCCATCCGCTTTTTTAAATTCAATCGCTATCATTGAACCTAGGCCCCGCACTTCGCAAATTTCAGGCACATCAGCTTTCAAGGCATTAAAGCGAGCCTTTAGCTTATCACCTAGCGTATTGGCACGCGCACACAATTGTTCTTCTTGAATTACCTCAATTACGGCATTCGCAGCGGCGAGTGAGAGTGGGTTACCTGCGTAGGTACCACCAAGTCCACCAGCAGTTGGTGCATCCATAATCTCTGCTTTACCGACCACACCTGAAAGTGGGAAACCACCCGCTAAAGATTTAGCCATGGTTAACATATCTGGGCTTACGCCAGTATGCTCAGTAGCAAAGAACTTACCGGTACGGGCAAAACCACTTTGCACCTCATCGAAAATCAGTACAATGCCATGCTCATCACAAATTTTACGTAAAGCCTGTAAGAACTCATTCGGCGTGACATTAAAACCACCTTCACCTTGAATCGGTTCAATAATGATAGCGGCAACATCGACTGGATCAATGTGGGTTTTAAAGATCTTCTGCAAACCGTCTAAGGCTTGCTCAACACTCATACCGTGTAAAGCATTTGGGTATGGAGCATGCACAATATCCGCAGGGAAGGGCCCAAAATTTAATTTATAGGGTGCTACTTTACCCGTTAAACCGAGCGTGAAGTTCGTGCGACCATGGAAAGCACCTTGGAAAGCAATCACGCCACGACGACGCGTATGCGAACGTGCAATCTTAATGGCATTCTCTACTGCTTCAGCGCCTGTCGTGGCGAACATAACTTTGCTAGGGCCAGAAATAGGGGCTAAAGCATTAATTTTCTCGGCGACCGTGGTATACAACTCATAAGGAATAACGTGATAGCAGGTATGAGAGAATTTCTCTAACTGTTCGGCAACAGCGCCTTGGACCTTAGGGTGTAGATGGCCGGTGTTCAAGACACCAATACCGCCAGCAAAATCAATATATCGTTGACCTTCAGTGGTCCAAATTTCTGCATTCTTGGCGCGATCAATAAAGAAATTACACATTACCCCTACACCTTGGGCGACAGCAGCTTGACGGCGTTGAGTTTGTTCTTGTTGTGTTGACATTGAGTTCCTCCTGGAAATATATAGGCATAGTGTGTATGCCTGAACTTTGTTAAATTCGACGTCTATACGAATTCTTAAACACGCCTTCTATATAGGCCTTATTGCCTTCTATATAGGCCTTCTTATATACGCCTTATTACTGATTAGTTGTTGCTAAATGCTTTACTTATTACTATTGACTATCAGCCTAGAAACAGGCTTAAATTTAAAGCTTCTTAGAAAAGTGAAAACAATCAGCAACATAATTATTCATAAAATAAAACTTATGCGCCCGTGTCCGAAAAGTCCCCGAGTCTAAGGACAGATGATCGCAAGCATTCCCGCGCGCAAAGTCCTCGATATATCTAAGAACTTGTTTTCCCACGCCACTCGCACGGATCTGCTCATTAACGACTAAGTCATCTAAAAAACACAGCTTATTTTGGTACGTATTGTGGTGCATACGGAAAATCGCAATCGAGACAATTTGCTCAGCAGGATTCTTAACCCATAAATAATATGCACCTTCTCGAAGAATTAATCGAATGCGCTCCACATATTCCGTGAGATCTTGCAAGGCAGGACGTAATTGCTGGTGGACTGTGTGTAGACGATTCCAGATATCCCGATGTTGTTCAAATTCTGCAGGTGATTTAATTAAGGTGTAGTGCAATTCACTATTCAATTAAATAACTCCATCGTGTTTGTATCGAGCGGGATGTTGTGACCCATTGCTGTTTTAGGTAATCCTGCCATTAAATAACTCCAGCATCTTTCAACTGAGCTAACTGTTCAGCAC
>CAZIKJ010000034.1:0-1670 GCA_964539685.1 uncultured Pelistega sp. | reverse complement strand
GGCTCTAATATGGGCGCTTAATAAAAGCTTTAACATCTTATTGATAAATTGTATTCGAAAGAATACAATTAACTGAGTATCAAGTTATTCAATTAGCTAAACAACTGGAAAACTATCATGATTAAGCTGACTGATTTAAAGCCATTTGATATGGCTGAATTTATTAACACTGAAGAAGATATAAGAAACTATCTAAATATAGTCATAGAGGAAGGCGATGCTGCTGAACTCGCTCATGCCTTAGGTGTAATCGCTAAAGCACGTGGAATGACTCAAATCGCCAAAGAATCAGGCATTGGCAGAGAGTCTCTCTATAAGGCTTTACGCGAAGGTGCGGACCCAAGGTACGAAACCATTTCTAAAGTTCTTAATGCCCTAGGATTTAAATTGACTGTTGTTGCAAAACAAGAAATGGCCTCTTCTAGTTAAATAGGTGACGCAATACCATTCTAAAAGACTATATAGAGGCCAATAACTACTAGAAATCCTATCAATCCCCGCTAAACTTATGTTGGACTGAATTCGCATATCGAACTAACATCAGCATTACTGGCACCTCAACCAACACACCTACCACGGTGGTTAAGGTAGCTCCTGAGGATAAGCCAAATAATGAAATCGATACAGCTACCGCTAACTCAAAGAAATTCGATGCCCCGATCATGCCGCAAGGAGCAGCAATAGAATAAGGTAACTTCATCTTATAAGCCACATAGAATGCCAGCGCAAAAATTAATAAAGTTTGTAAAATCAGCGGTATGGCAATCAGAGCAATATCCAATGGTTGGGCAATGATTTTTTCCCCTTGGAACATAAAAATAATCACCAAGGTTAATAATAGGCCCAGCATAGTATATTTATTGAAAGAAGGGATAAACACCTCATTCAAATACGCTAAACCCTTACTCTTAATAACGAGGTGACGTGTCAGCATACTGAATATCAAGGGATGACAATAAATAAGACAACGGATAAAGCGAGCGTCTCCCAAGGAATGATGATATTACCCATCTTCAATAAGAAACTTACAATCGGTACAAATGCCACTAAAATCAATAAGTCATTACTCGCCACTTGAACCAAGGTATACGCCGAATTACCGCGTGTTAACTTACTCCAGACGAAGACCATCGCTGTACAGGGCGCCGCACCCAAGAGCACCGCCCCTGCTAAGTATTCATTGGCAATTTCAGGTGATAAATAGCTTTGGTAGATATAGAAAAAGAATACATACGCAATGCCATACATGGTAAATGGCTTAATAATCCAGTTCACAATCCAGGTAATAAATAGGCCACGAGGATTCTTGCCGATATCCTTAACCGATTTAAAGTCAATTTTTAAGAGCATCGGGTAAATCATCACCCATAACAAAATTGTCGTTGGTATAGAAACATTATAAAACTCAAGTTTACCCAAGGCTTCAGGCATTGCTGGGAAGAAATGCCCGAGCAACACTCCTAGGGCCATACAAATTAATACCCATACCGTTAGATTACGTTCAAAGAATGAAATCGCTTCTTGATTATTCTTCATTTATCTTGCCTTATCCAATACATCAACACATTAAAATACATTGATGTATTAATTAAAATAATAGCCGCTAATAGTAGACGGTCTAAAGTTAATAGAATTTTACCCAGGCCTGCTGAACTGGGTAATTTATATAC
>CAZIKJ010000033.1:0-2022 GCA_964539685.1 uncultured Pelistega sp. | reverse complement strand
GTCTTTATTATATTTAGTAATAAAATTATGTCAATAAATTATATAAGCATTTGCTAATAAAATACAAGTATACAAAAAATCCCTTAAGATTAGGCAAGGGATTTGTGAGTATGTACTTGGTTTCTCGTGAGAGAGCGGATGATATAAGCGGCTTAATATATTTTTAAAAAACGGTAAGTTGATGCGTCTGCCTAGTGCGCCTTAGATACTTCCTCCTCAATACGACTAATATAGACCTTATCAATCGTCAACTCTTTCATGGACTCAATTTCAAAGTGTAGCCCTGCTTTCACAGCCGTCATACCGACATGAGGAAGACGCCCTGTCGCATGCGACAACAAACCCGCAAGCGTGACATACTTTGCGTGCTCATCAATTAAACCTGTCACGTTCAATTGACGCTCGATTTGATACAAGTCGGCATTGCCTGTGGCCAAAAAGCGCTGTTCGCCAAGAGCAATCAGATCCGGGCTTTCATCTGCATCGGGGAAATCACCAGCAATCGCCTCAAACACATCATGAGGAGTAATCAGGCCAATAATGGCCCCATGCTCATCGCTGACCAACAACAATGAACCCTTAACCTGTCGCAACTCTTGGATAGCATCCAACACTAACATTTTTCCATAAATGATTTTCGGTGATTCTGAGTGTGCAACTAAGTGCTGCAAGGCTTGTGGATCATCAAGGACATCCAGAATATCTTTCGCTGTGGCTACCGTAACGATCTGATCAAGATTGCCGCGGCTCACAGGGAACAAGCTATGCGGTACCGAGAGCAAGACCTGGCGAATCGAGTCTGTATCTTGATTAAGATCTAACCATGAAATTTGGTTTCTTGGCGTCATAATACTGGCCACTGTACGCTCCGATAAGCTTAATACACCACCAATCATATAACGCTCTTGCTCAATCGTATTTGGTGCAGTTGCCAGCGGGTCAGTAGGGTCTTTAGCATCAGTAGTTTTCGTTGCGCCCAAGATTCGCATCATGGACTCTGTCATGCGTAGACGTCGTGGCAGGCGTGCCGTATTCTTAGCCTTATTCCGAGAAGATAATTGATTAAACATCTCAATTACGATCGCAAAGCCCATGGCCGCATATAAATAACCCTTAGGAATAGCCACACCGAGACCTTCAGCGATAAGACTAAAGCCAATCATCAACAAGAAACTCAAGCACAGCACCACAACCGTAGGGTGCTGATTAACGAATTTAGTTAAGGGCTTTGAAGCAATTAGCATCACGAATACGGCAACAACAACCGCCGCCATCATGACGTAGATATTGTCCACCATACCGATAGCGGTAATCACCGCATCTAAGGAGAAGACAGCATCAAGTACAACAATCTGCGAGACCACGACCCAGAAACCAGCATAAGCAACCTGGTTGCTATGACCATGTTCTTTACCCTCAATCGCCTCATGTAATTCTGAGACGGCCTTATAAACAAGGAAGAGTCCGCCGAAAATGAGAATTAAATCACGTCCTGATAACTCCACATCGAGGATGGTAAACAGCGGAGTGGTTAAGGCCATTAACCATGACAGAATAGATAATAAACCCAGACGCATAAAGAGCGCTAAGGATAGACCGATGATTCGAGCCTTATCGCGCTGTGCAGGAGGAAGCTTGTCAGCCAGGATGGCAATAAAGACGAGATTATCAATTCCTAGAATAATCTCAAGGGCAACTAAGGCTAGAAAGCCAGCCCAGATATGAGGGTCTAGTAGGAAGTCCATTAGTGAACTCCTCTAAAGGAAGACAATGGTGTGGAGGAAATAATCAATAACAGTTCAGGCGAGGGGTCCATATTAACCTTCTAAAAATAAACATGGCTCAATTCTTACAAAAACCTTACAAGCTGTCAATATTTATTTTCATGACCAGAGCGATGGACTTGAATCACCGCAGTGGTGTCCTTATTACCCTTCTGCGCTGCGCTGCACGATTTACTTGACGCGCAGCCGCTACAACCCTTTTTCTTCACGAGTTTATAGTAGATATACACGCATGCCA
>CAZIKJ010000032.1:0-3208 GCA_964539685.1 uncultured Pelistega sp. | reverse complement strand
ACCTTGCTCTTGCATACCAATCTGCTCATCATCTTGGCGACTTTCGGCAACATTCATAACCATATCTAGACTATGCTTTAGCGCAGAAAAATCAGGTATCCACTCATGCCCTCATTCAGCACCCACTTTATTGGCGATTTGCTGCAAACTATGCGCTGCCTCAAATACAGCCATTACTTCAGGCTCTTGAGAGCTACGTGCTTGGCTAAGTACCTCACATAAGCGGGCACGACCACCAGGATAATCTTCACCACGTGTGCCATCTAAAATTGACTCTGCATCACGCAGACTCAACTGACCATGCACGTTATTAATCAAACTACTATTGCGAATAGCTTTACCAATGCCTTGCATCTCACCTAAAGCAATCAAGGCATTGATTCGTGGCATTGGATCTTCAAAACCATCATCAACCAAGGTCGGATGAATCTCTTGCCACAGCTGATCTAGCGCTTGTTCTATCAGTTTTAAACCGTGCGCATAACCTGGCAATCCACGTAAGGATGTCCAAGCCCACGTTAAACGTGATAAGACACGCAAGTCACAACTACTTTCTGTTATGGCAAGCGCTGTCTTCTCAACTTGGTTCCACTCAGGTGCTTGAGCCTCAATAATGGTGTCACCAAATTGCTGCTCAGGACGACCTTGAACCAATTGCTCTAATGACAAAAACTCTGGGCTGTATTCGAGATTCTCACCACACTTGCCATTAGAAAAAACTGTCAAAATTTCGTTGATATTTTTCATAATGTATAGATAGTACACAGCTATTATTAAAGTTATATGACGTTAAATTTATGTTTCAGATATTAAGGATTTTAGTTACAACTATTCCCCTTAAAACACTACATTTACATACAAATTAATATGCTTAAATTTTAAAATTGATGGCTAATTCCAACAGTTTCACCCGCCTTTACTTCAATGCTGGTATTTAATGGTGGCAATACACCATTACTCACCTCAACACTATAAACACCTGGCTTTAACTTCAATTGACGTAATGGAGGGCTCGCACCACGACTGCGACCATTAATTTTCACATTACCCCAAGGACTTATTGAAAAATTCACTGTTCCAACTTGATTTGTCGCTGATTTTCGCTCTTCTTCTTTCTTCACCACTTGTTCTTGTAGAATGCGTCGCTCTTCATCCTCACGCTTTTTAGCCGCCAAGCGCTCTTGCTCGCTCGCTTGTTCTTTAGCTCTTTGCGCATCCGCTTGCTGACGAGCCAGATCTCTTTCTTTTCTTAATTGCTCAGCTCTTTGACGTGCTTGTTCCTCATCAGAAGCACGTCTCTCTGCGGCCAATGCTGTTGCATCTTGTTGCAATTGAACCGTTGTATTATTCACACTTGTAACATTATTGCCCGTATTGATTTGGGCCTCTGTTGTAGTTTGACCACTATTTATGGAATTGCGATCAGGCGTAGTCACAAGCTCTGGGTTTGATTCAAGTGTAGCGCTTTGCAAATTACTCGGATCATTTGCTAAGTGAGTCTGCGCCGTATTAACCGAGTCTCCTGCTCCTACAACGTCAGCCGTTGACCCTGATCCTTCAGCGTTTGGATTGGCTTCTTGCTGTTGTGTTAGAGACTGACTCGTCGTCTCGGTGGCTAAAGAACCAGCCGTACTCCCCTGTTCTGCTTGTGCATGTTGTGCGGTGCTTGTGCTTGCTTCAACAGTAGGTACTTGCTCAGCTTGATGGCCAGCTGACTCATTCCCTACTGCTGCAGTATGGGTGTTTGAGCTAGCCACATTCGAGTCAGCACCAATAAGCTGATTAAAGCTAGGGAGCTCAAGCCAATCAGCCTGCTCTGCCGTATTGACCTGTGGTGTTGTTTTACTTAACTCTATTTCTTCATCTGCGGCTTGGTTTGATACTTGGTTTGCAGCCGTACTCTGTGCAGATGAACTGCTTGCCTTGCTTGCAGTTGATGTTTCTGTTGTCGTTGATTCGGCTACTGTCGGTTGCTGAGCAGCACTATCAACTTGCGCTGCATCACCATAGCCCAGCGTATAGACCACACCAGCAATAATCGCTAAGACAATCGCCAATAAAGTGGGCATAAGAAGGCTTGATTTTTTCTTTTCCTTAAGTGCTTTCTTTTGCAAAGCAAGCATATCAAAGCCAGCCTCATCTTTACCACCCTCTTTGACAGTGGCATTGTCAGCGTCTTGTACCTCTGCCGTAACCGCCTCTTGAAGAACAGCACGAGGTTCATCCAGAACCGTATTTTGCGGTACTTGATCCGCCAACGCCGCCACATTTGCCGCCTGAGCTTCCTTAGCCGCCTGTGCTTCTCTAGCGGCCTGTGCTTCCTTAGCCGCCTGTGCTTCTCTAGCGGCCTGCGCTTCCTTAGCCGCCTGCGCTTCCTTAGCCGCCTGTGCTTCCTTAGCGGCTTGTGCTTCTCTAGCGGCCTGTGCCTCCTTAATCAATGCGGCTTCTTTCAGCAACTCTGCTTCTCGAGCAGCCAAAGCCGCTAGTTCTGCATCCATCGCTGGCTCAACGCTTGGTGCAAGCGCTAAAGTCCTGGTTTTGTCGCTACTGATTGATGTCGTATCAGCCACTGGCGCATTGCTTGGGTGTACAGTGCTGATTAAGCCCGCCATTTGTCCCCATTCTTGTATGGACGTTAAGCGCACATTGGGATCAACTTGATAGGCTAAATCAAGCGCCCTTAGGAATTGACGTGTGTAATCAGCTAAGCCCATCTGGGCTAGTGGTACATCTTCTAATACAAAGCGTTGTGGGGCTGGTGTTGGAGCCTGTTTCGTAATTAAAGTCCGCATTAAGGCCGCTAAACCGTATACATCCGTATGTTCACCGAGCGGCCACATACTATCATCCGTGTGCTGCTCAAACGCAGCAAATCCTGGAAAGTGGGCGACTTGCTCAGCGCTTTTTGCTAATGGCAGACTGAGATTTGGGACTAGATGGGCACGGCCAGTTTTATCTAAGAACACAGTATCCAAGGACCACATGCCATACAAGCTATGCTCCATGCTTAATTGCGTTATAGCAGGAAGCAGATCTAAAAACAGATCCTCCAGTTCATGCTGTTTGGGCGTTTGCGTCCACAGACTTGACTGTTTTAAGCTCGTCCAGCTTGGGTTAATTTGCTCTAGTTTTTCTTTTAACTGTAAATCAATCATCACTTCACCATGTCATCGCTAAGCTTGATGCCTAACAAATAAAGTCTCAAATA
>CAZIKJ010000031.1:0-2172 GCA_964539685.1 uncultured Pelistega sp. | reverse complement strand
CCGATTTTGGTTTACAGAAAGTCCATTATCAAGTCCATGACGCCGACAGCTTTGGACGCGACTCCGTGCATTGGAGTTCGTTTGTATTTGAGCAAAAAAAATAAGCAATTTATAGCGACTATGACCTTCGATAAGCTAGCCCCTAATGAATAATTCCAACTTGAATTTATTTAACTTTGATGAGTTTCTCCAATATGCACAGGTGCATTTTCCAGCACTCTGTGCGCCTCGTTGCAGCGATAGTCATAAGGGAACTTATGGCAGCTTAGGGGTTCTTGGTGGGGCACAGGGCATGGTAGGAGCACCTCTGCTGGCAGCGCGTGCTGCTCTTAAGCAAGGCACTGGTCGTGTATATATAGGTTTTGCCCAAGCATCATTGCCCATCAGTCTAGATCCCTTGCATGCGGAGATTATGCTTAAGACCGCTGAGGATCTTATGGAGCTACAGCACTTAACTGCTCTTGTTATTGGCTGTGGTTTAGGCTTGGATTATTACGCTAAGAAACTATTCTCTGAGTGCCTCAAACGAACCTCACAACTACCTTTAGTGATTGATGCTGATGCGCTCAGCTTATTAGCCCAGGACTTCGTGCTACAAGAATTAACTACACAAGAATCAGCTGCACAAAACGACTTAGCAAATCACTCAATTTATCAGAGCCAAGTGATACAGGACTCATCCCTTAGCACGTCGGGCACACAAGTTTCGGCATCATTAACGCTTACAGAACTGATGCTTAGGGGTCAAGCTGTTCGAGTACTTACCCCCCACCCGACCGAAGCGGCACGTTTACTTAATTGCGATACGCAAGAGATTCAAGCAGACCGCCTGTCAGCACTTAAGGCCATAGTGCAAGCCTATCAAAGCTGGGTAGTGTTGAAGGGTCATGAAACACTAATCGGTGCACCTGATGGCACGATTATCACCAATCCAAGTGGTAATCCTGGCTTAGCCAGTGGTGGTACGGGTGATGTCCTAGCAGGCATGATTGGAGCCTTATTAGCACAAGGCATACCACCGCAACAAGCGATTGCAGGGGCGACTTGGCTACATGGAGCCGCAGCTGATTATTTAGTCAGTCAAGGTATTGGGCCGATAGGTTTGACAGCCTCCGAAGTACTCATCGCTGCCCGTACCCTGCGCAATCTCTTAATCAATACGTAGACCAGAGCTTAGGAGCATATCAGCTCAATGAGCGCAATGCCTTTTAATTCTTAATATTTAATGCCTAAAACAGCGTGTAAGAGCATAGCGCCTGGTTAAGCACAAATGCCCCTTAACTTTCGTACTTAATACGCTGGACAGGAGCTAGAAGGCTTATCGCCACAATTCCTTAAGGATGCGTGAATAGTGTTCTCTTCACGTTGACGCTTAGTCCCAAGACCCGTCAAATTTTCACTGGGCTCTGCATGCGCTTTAGGCTCAATATAGCCCGATTGCGTCTTGGTCCACTTTACCAAACCATCTTCATTCAATGACAAGCGCTTGCCCGTATACTTACCGTCATTAATCACGTAAGTCCAAGCATTCACAAAGCCATCTTCAGTTTTGAACGTCAGCATGATTCGGTCATACATATTACAGTCACCATCAGGATTGAAGTGCTCTAAATAATCCATCGGGGGGATTTCAATATCAGGCTGGCTAAAATACATCAGCTCACCCTCAACCAGGTCCCAATCACCGCTTGGTTGCTCAAAATGAAGATGCTTACCACGATTAACGGCATCTAATTTATAGTCACTCGTGCCGCGAGCTTGGATTGATGACTCTGGTATCTCTAACGCTGGGTAGCCAGCATCAAGCTCATAGACTCGCCCCCAAGTATACGCTTTCTGTATCTTGGTTGCCGTCTTGCAGTGGCGTTCATGATTACTGAACCCCTGCTTTAAGGTGCCATAGACAAATAGCGGGAAGGCGAGTGGCATGATGTTATTTTTCCTCAATAAATTTTTGTGCGATGCAATATGCATGTTCAAATTGTGCCGTGTTATTGCTTATTTTCGTATTAGTACTTTCACTATATCGTTTGTACCTTAGGCTGTTTTTTTTAATTTGTGTACTATTAATTTTAAGTAATAGTAAAGATTTAGGCGTTGATATATTGAATGAAAGCACGTATTAAGCTTTATTATCGACTATTTTACTAGGGTATTGCAAAGCATATGTAA
>CAZIKJ010000030.1:0-2713 GCA_964539685.1 uncultured Pelistega sp. | reverse complement strand
GCCCAGTTGCTGGCGATCCATGCGGGGCTGTGAGCGACTATCCGGTTGCCGTCAGGCGCCGGTCGGCGCCTTCTTGCACAGGATTCGCCATGCCAGCCGCGGCCGCAGCGCGGTAAAGACGGTCAGCTTGACGGCATCAGCCTTAAAGTCACGGCCAGCGGAATTGTTGGAGCGCGCAAAGAGTGTGCAAGAGCATGTACGCCAACTGGAAAAAGAACTCGATCAATTGAAGCAAAAATTGGCTTCAGCAGCGAGCGGTGATTTAAGTGCTCAAGCCCAAGATATTAATGGGGTAAAAGTGCTTGCGAGCTTTATTAAGGGCGCCGATCCTAAGTCGTTGCGTGGCATGATTGACCAGTTGAAAGATAAGCTAAAAACGGCAGCGATTGTCTTGGCCACCGAAGCGGACGGTAAAGTGACCGTTGCAGCGGGTGTGACCAATGATAAGACCAATGTCATTAAAGCGGGTGAGTTAGTCGCTTTTGTCTCCGAGCAAATCGGTGGCAAGGGCGGTGGTCGTCCCGATATGGCCATGGGTGGTGGTACCGATGTAGCCGCTCTACCTGCAGCACTTGAGCAAGTGAATGCTTGGGTGCAGGCTAAGCTATAAGAGGGTGTAATGAGTTCTGATACGAACCCTATCAGGCCGTCAGGCCAGGGAAGTAGCGATAAGAATCTACCTGAATTTGTGCAAAGTGTAGATACGACAGGTTTGCTTTGTCCCTTACCGATTCTGCGCGCAAAGAAAGCCCTGCAAACACTTGAAAGTGGTCAGGTTCTACGGGTCTTTACGACCGATAAGAAAGCGGTAAAAGACTTTCAGGCATTTTGTCAGCAGACCGCACACGCTTTGTTGCAGCAAGATATTGAAGAGGACCAAAGCGCTTGGCACTATATTCGTAAGCGCTAATTGGTCTTCGGTGTTGTCATTTTGCACGAAGTTATTGATTTATTAGCATATTCTGTGCTAGAATCCCCTGTTTACTAAACTTTAATCAATTTATAAGGAATAACCCCCATGGTGGTAATTCGTTTAGCCCGTGGTGGCTCTAAAAAACGTCCATTTTATAGTATCGTAGCTGCTGACTCACGTGATCGTCGTGATGGTCGTTTCATTGAGCGCGTTGGCTTTTACACACCTGTAGGCGCTGAGTCTTCAGAGAATTTACGTATTGCTTTAGATCGTTTGAACCACTGGGTTTCAGTTGGTGCACAATTATCTCCAGCAGTTGCTCGCTTAGTTAAAATCTACAAACCAGCTGCTTAATTATCGTCACTGTATTGACTGATAGAGCGCTAGGTTTGCTTTGGCCTAATTTGCCAGCCTCGGCATGAGGTAGAACGAGCGAGATTCACGGCCGTCGGCAATGCTGGCGGTCGTTTGTTATTTTAGATTCCCCCCTCACAATTCATGACGCTTAACACCCAAACCCCTCCAGAAGACTTGGTACCTGTTGCACGCATTGGCGATGCATATGGCGTTCAAGGCATGATTAAGGTGATTCCATTCGCCGCCCAAGAGAGTGTCTTGCTGGATGTTAAACAGTGGTGGCTAATGCGCAGTGATATGCAGGATCGTGCATTGGAACCCATGCGTGATGCTAAGCTTGTGCGTAGTCGTTCGCAAGGTGCGAATATTGTGGCGCGTCTTGGTGATGTCGCAGATCGTGACCAAGCGCAAGCCCTTAAGGGGACGACTATCTATATCTCACGTGCTGATTTCCCAACAGCGGATGAAGACGAGTTTTATTGGATTGATTTAGTCGCTTGCCTAGTATATAGTCGCTTAGAAGAACCTGCTGCCTTGATAGGTGAAGTCACCGAAGTATCCGATAATGGTGCGCATGGTGTTTTACATATTAAGCGCCAAGTTATCGATGCGGATGGTGAGCGTCAAGATCTCTTGAATGCTAAGGGTAAGGCGATTGAGACCTTAATTCCTTTTGTCAAACAGACAGTTCCTGTTGTGGATATTGCGGCTCGACGTATTGAAGCTGACTGGCCGGTAGATTTTTAATGCGTATTGATGTGATTACTTTGTTTCCTGAGATGTTCAGCGTGATTGCTGAGCTAGGGGTGACGGGTAGGGCATGTAAGCAGAATATTTGGCAACTCAAGACGTGGAATCCTAGAGACTACACACATGATGTGCACCATACAGTGGATGATCGTCCTTATGGTGGTGGTCCAGGTATGGTGATGTTGGCCGAGCCTCTAGTACAGGCGGTGCGGGCTATGCGTGCAGATCAAGAGGCCGCAGGTATTCAACGCAGTCCATTATGTCTATTAAGCCCTGTGGGTCGAACTTGGGCGCAGGAACAGGCGCAGCGCTTTGTCTCTACCCAACAATCTTTTAGCTTAATATGTGGCCGTTACGAAGGGATTGATCAGCGCTTTATTGATACCTATATTGATGCTGAAATCTCACTTGGGGATTTTGTGCTCTCAGGTGGTGAGTTAGCCGCTATGGCGGTCATTGATAGTGTCGTGCGTTTATTGCCTGGTGTGCTGAATACCCATGAGTCGGCATTACAAGATTCTTTTCATCCAGCGCAGTCAGGTTTGTTAGATAGTCCACACTACACACGTCCCGAGGTTTTTGAAGGGTTGGCAGTACCGGATGTCTTATTGTCTGGGCATCATAAGAATATTGCGCTTTGGCGTCGACAGCAGTCTTTACGCTTGAGTGCATTGCGCCGACCTGATTTAATTG
>CAZIKJ010000029.1:0-10399 GCA_964539685.1 uncultured Pelistega sp. | reverse complement strand
CTTGAATATAGAGTTGAAACCAAAGTGGGTTATTTCCTTGCTGAGCTTGTTACACAAATAGTAGCATATACACACTTGCTTACGTGATAATCACAGAACCACAACCCATTGCCGTCGCACCCAGCACCGTGGCCAGCTCCCCATCCGGATGACAGAGCTTATGCGCTGCCGCAGGTGCTAAGAAAATAGGACTGGCATATTCATGACCGAATACTGTCAAGCGACAATGTCCTCCCTCCATATTCCGTAACACCCGACTACGTAATGAATAATGGGCAAAAGACGCTTCATTACGCGCTTGCGTCTGCTCTTCCCCTGCCGCCCCTGCCATATACGCCCACGCCAATGGATGCATACGTTCTTGCGCATAGCGAGCGTAATCAACAACGCTTACCGCATCCGCTGGTATCGTAAATAATTCGGTCTTTTGATTTGCACTCATTTAAATCAATTATATTGAAGATGGAAGCATCCAGTATGTGCACAGGAACAACAAACACATTGTTCAGAATCACATCACAGTTGATGTACCTTATATACGCAAGGAAACAGCAAGCACATTACTCAAGTTTGCATCAAGGCTCAAACGCCCCAACAAAAATCGCTGGATCAACCCGCACATTGTTCAAACTCACATTCCAGTGCAAATGTGGGCCCGTTGAGCGTCCTGTTGATCCGACTTTACCCACCACTTGGCCACGCTTAACGGTCTGTCCCTTCACCACATCAATCTCATTCATATGGCAGTACATAGAAATCATACCTTGACCATGGTCAACGAATACTGTTTTACCATTAAAGAAATAATCCCCGACAATAGTCACCACTCCATCAGCTGAAGACTTAATCGGTGTTCCAGTTGGCACGGCAATATCTAAACCTGAATGCGGGTTACGCTCTTCTCCATTAAAGAAACGACGCAAACCGAAAGGACTCGAGTAACGGCCACCATCCACAGGACGATCTAAGACCACATTGCTCGGCGTCGCCTCACGGTACTGCTTATACGCAGTCAATTGCTCATCAAGCTCACGCTTAAAGCGCGCTTGGTTTTCGGGTGAAGGATTCACGTGCTTATTACTACTGAGCTTAATATGTTGTTCTTTATATTTTTTGCTCGTCACTTCAAAAGGCACCTGCTGCTTTTTGCCACCGCTACGTACCTCAAGTTGCTGCGTACCACGTGCGGCCTTTAGAGGAATACCGACAATCGCCAAGGCAGCGTTATCGCTTTTGACCACTAACACACGATGACCTTGATAAGACACCTGAGGCAACTCCCCGTTTTGACTCAAGTCCACGGGCACAACCGCTACACCGCCAGGCACAGGCTTATGCAGACGGTCGATAATATATTGATTTGCTTGCGCCAGTTGACCCAAGCCAAGACCAGCTAAGAATAAAAGAGTTTTCAGTAAATGAGCCATTACATCCCTCAATAAGTTGGCAAATTGACGTGATTGAAGATGTGCACCACCTGCTTTATATAAAGCATTGAGTGCTTTTCTGACGTCTATTGTACAAGGATTGAATGGATTGCGACTAGGCTAAGCATAATTTTAGTAGTCGCCCTAAATTGCCTATCCTACCTTATACGCTTTGCGCACATCCTCAGACAATAAGCTAGCGGCGGCATCATCCACTAAAATCATGGCATTCGGATGCGACTTAATCACCGATGCAGGTAATTGTTCATCTAATTCACTGGCATAGAGATCCGCCACAATTTGCGCTTTATTCGCACTCGTGGCAATCAGAATCACCTGGCGTGACTCCATAATATCCTGTAGACCTAAAGTAATCGCTTTAGTGGGGACCTCATCCACATTCTCAAAAAAGCGACTATTATCTTCACGGGTTTGTTCAGAGAGCTCAACCACATGTGTCCGACTTGAGAATGGCGTACCTGGCTCATTAAAGCCAATATGCCCATTATTACCAATGCCCAGCAATTGCAAATCAATATGCCCTGCTTGACGAATCTGCTCTGAGTATTGCGCACATTGCGCTGTAGTGTCATTACATAAACCATCAGGCAAGAAAGTACGATGGCGTACAAAAGCCAAGCGATTAAACAAGTGCTCCTGCATATAATAACGATAGCTCTGAGGATGCTCAGCACCTAGACCAATATATTCATCCAAATTGAAGGTTGTTAGACCAGAAACATCAATATTCTCTTGCGATACACGCTCACTTAAGGTTTGGTACACAGGCTCCATCGTACTTCCCGTCGCTAAACCCAACACAGCATTATTCTTACTTTGGATTTGTGCGATGAGCAAACCACTCACATATTCAGCAATGGCTTGTGGGTTAGGAAAAATCTGAAGCATATGGTCTAT
Organism: uncultured Pelistega sp.; assembly: GCA_964539685.1. Lineage (GTDB taxonomy): Bacteria > Pseudomonadota > Gammaproteobacteria > Burkholderiales > Burkholderiaceae_B > Taylorella. The sequence goes on along the minus strand of CAZIKJ010000029.1, from coordinate 8,054 downwards.
ATCCAAGTGAGGAAGGTAAAAAGGAAATGGCGCTATCATCTACTGACAAAACAAGTCTACTAAAAGCGCGTACTAAAAAAAGCCATCTTAAAATAAGGCTCTATAACACATACTCATAAAGTGTGGGAATAAGGCATGCAAGAATAGCCAAGTACTACAATACTTCTTTCACTATTAATTTGCACGCTTACAAAGTACTTATAGAGAAACTAGCGTGAATTATCCATTAAATTTAGCATTTATGCAGTATTATTTGTCGCCTTTCTGCAATATAAATCTTATGAAATGTCAGGATTTGGTGATATTTCCTGAAAATTTCTTCTTCGCGAGCTCTGTTCAATTTTTACATGAGTTCTTCAGCCCAATTAGCTGCCATTTGTCTGTGAAAAAAAGTCCGAATTTACAGCTAAGAAATTCGGACTCTTATTTACTAATTTAAATGCTTGGTCTTAACCCGGGAACACACCACGTTCTTTACGCGCCACGAGGATACGACGGCAAGCTAAGATATATGCCGCGGTACGCATCGTACAATCATGTTCAGCCGCCATCTTCCAGACATCATTCACCGCTAGAATCATTAAGCGATCGAGTTTCTCATTAATCTCTTCTTCGCTCCAGAAATAACTAGCGATATCTTGCACCCATTCAAAGTAACTCACGGTCACACCACCAGCATTGCAAACCACATCAGGTACCACGACAATATTACGTAAATTCAGAATATCATCTGCTTCAGGATAGGTGGGGCCATTAGCGCCTTCTAGGACTAATTTAGCTTTCAAGACTTTCGCACGCTCAACGGTAATCTGACCTTCTAAAGCGGCCGGAATAAAGATATCCATATCAATACCCCAGAAGTCTTCATCACTAATGACTTCTGCTCCCTCGAAACCAGCCACGCCGTGGTGTTTGGCCACGTGAGCGAGTAAGTCAGCGATATTGAGGCCCTCGGGCTTGTAAATAGTGCCGGTATGGTCTTGTACGCTAACGACAATTGCACCAGCCTTATCAAAAAGGCGTGCAGCTTCACCACCTACATTACCAAGACCTTGTACCGCCACTTTCGCACCTTCAATCGATAGCCCGATCTTCTCGGCGATTTCACGACCTGTCACAAAAACACCGCGACCAGTCGCTTTAACACGGCCTAATGAACCGCCTAAGTGCACTGGTTTACCAGTTACCACGCCAGTTACAGTATGGCCTTGCCCTGTTGAATAGGTATCCATAATCCAGGCCATAACTTGCTGATTGGTACCCACGTCAGGCGCTGGAATATCTTTCTGGGGGCCGATACTATCAGAAATTTCACTGGTATAGCGACGTGTTAAACGCTCTAATTCATCGATTGAGAGTTCTTGTGGGTTCACGCGCACGCCACCTTTGGCACCGCCGAACGGCAAGTTTAAAACCGCACTTTTAATTGTCATCCAGGCTGATAAGGCCATCACTTCGCTAAGGTTCACGTCAGGATGATAACGAATACCGCCCTTACCTGGACCACGGATCACGCTATGCTGCACACGATAGCCCTCAAAGTGCTTAATGCTGCCATCGTCCATTACCACAGGCACATCGACGACAAGAACACGCTTTGGTCGCTTTAATACATCAAGGTGATCTTTTAAGTCTTCTAAGTACGGGGCAACACGATCGATTTGTTCAATAACAGTTAGCCATGCTTTATCATTGGCTTGAATATACGATAAATTTTCCATACGAAATACTCCCAGCCCAGCATGCTTATGCTGAGCTTAATAGTGGCTTAAATTATTGATTCTTAGTTCGGCGACTAGGATAGGTGTAGTTTCTGCGCAGGCAGTTGACTATACCAATAGTACAACAAAGGCATAGTAAGATTCGCTATTTCGGCAACTTATTGAGATTTATAATGAAAGACTTGGTTTATAAATAAGTCGCTCATCAATGTCAGCTAGAGTACGACAAGCACATAGGACCATTGCCATCTCTAACTCGGTTTTCAACAGATGCAAGACATGCGCCACACCTGAAGCCCCACCAACGCTTAAGGCCCACAGATAAGGGCGACCAATCATAATCGCATCGGCACCCAATGCTAAGGCTTTAAGAATATCTGAACCACTGCGTATGCCACCATCGAAGAAGACCGGAACTTCAACATTAAATGACTTGACCGCTTGAGCCACCTCATGCAAACAATCCAAGGAGGCGACCATGCCATCTAACACTCGGCCGCCATGATTCGACACCACAATTCCTGCTGCCCCACGTGCCAGACCTTCAAGCGCATCCTCTGGGTGCAGTATGCCCTTAAGGATGACGGGCAGCGAAGTACTGGCTATCACACGCTCTAACTCATCCCAAGATAAGGCACTACGCACCATAGGACTCTCAAAAACTCCACCCTGTCCTGCTTGTATATGCGCACTTGCACCAGCCCGGTGAGATGTTAAGCCCTTCTGCTCAGCAATAACTGGACTACGTGGTAAGTCATGTAAATTAATGGCCTGGGCGAAATCAGGCATACTAAAACCCACCCGTTGTTCACGATAACGCCGTCCATTAACAGGTGCATCGACCGTAACCACTAGGGCCTGATACCCCGCTTGATCAGCCTTTTTCACTAAAGCATCGGTATACACCGGGTCTTCTTGGATATACAGTTGAAACCATAGGGGATGATTCGCCTGTTGTGCCTGTTTCGTTAAGGCATACATATCCACGCTCGCTTGTGTGCTAATCACCGCCCCACAACCCATGGCTGTAGCACCTAAGACCGTGGCTAACTCTCCATCAGGATGACATAGCTTATGCGCCGCTGCTGGTGCGAGAAAAATAGGACTGGCATATTCATGACCAAAGACTCGGTAACGACAATGCCCTCCCGATAAATTCCTCAATACACGATTACGAATAGGATACCGTGCAAACGCCGATCGGTTCGCCGCTTGCGTCTGCTCTTCTCCGGCGGCACCAGACATGTACGCCCAAGCGAGTGGGTGCATACGCTCTTGTGCATAGCGTTCGTAATCACTCACGCTAACAACATCTGGTGGAATGGTAAATTGTGCTGATGAACTAGATTGGCTAGACATATTAATTGTTCACAGGGTTAGGCAAATAAGGACTTATGCTTAGCACGCAGGCGTTCAACATCTGACTCAAAAGCCAGTGTCTGCTCTGCTCGCTCTAGCGCTAAACAAGCGACCTTCTTCGCACTGGCTTGCATGGCCGCTTCCGGTGCATTACGGGCAATGCCAGAAAGCACTTTTTGCAAGACCAAATTCACCTCTAATAAAGCCGCTCCATCACGCACAATCGGCATGAAGCCCTCTTCAATCCATTGGCCACAATCAAGCTCTTGAATCGATAAGCGGTCATAGGTGGGGGCATTATCAATATCCTCTTGGCTCGGCTGAGTATCGACAAAGAGCGCTAAAAAACTACTCATTACACGAATCGCTGTACCTGGGTCATTAATAGCGGCTGACAGTGCGCGTTGTGCCGCTTCACTTAAGACAATCACTCCCCAACCTGCATCTTGAGCATATGTCCGCGCAGAGTCTAAAACAAAGCAATGCGCTAACTCATGCACCTTAAGCTGATTATCTTCTTGTTCCAATTGGGCATAATGTTCTGCTTGTAAATTAGCATAGGCTACCACTGTATCTGGCATAATCAGATCACCTGGGCGCACAGCAATATGCACATACCAATTATTTTCCTCAGCACGCCTTTGCAAACCCGCCATATCAATATGCGTCAGAAAACCTGAACGATTAATCTTTACCTGATAGGCCTGCTGATCAAGTTGACCTGACCAAGCGGCGCCTAAATTAGGTTGTACACGGAAATCATATAAGGGAGCCTCACTTGCCTTGTGAATCTTATCCAGAGTATTTTCCAAGCGACCGAGTTGCGATAAGGTATGCACCCAGCGAATCAAGGTCACAATCAGATAAATCAGAACAAAAATCGTTGCGATAAATAAGGCGAAGCGGCCATTTTGCCCATAATAACCGAGCCCCAAAGCAATCTTAGCAATAATGGCGTAGATAAAAGCCGAGATAAAGCTGGCAATCGCCATGCGCGTATTATCATCGCCCATCACCACTTCCGTCGCTCGTGGTGTTGCACTATTCGAAGCCGAGGCAAACGCTGACACCATAATCGATAAGGAGAAGGTACTTACGGCTAACATACTCGAGGCAATTACATCCAGTAAACCTTCTAAGGTATCCAAGTCTACATCAGGCAAGAAGCTTGGCGGCACAAAGACATTCACCCACGATGCGGCCATCGCTATTAAGACGGCTAATAAAGCCCCTACCGTTGGCATCACCCATAAGGCATTACTTGGTTTGCGCAAATAAACGAGGAGACGATAAAACATTATGGCTTAAACGCTCCCACAAAAATCGCAGGATCTACACGTACATTATTGAGGCTCACGTTCCAGTGCAAATGTGGGCCTGTTGAACGCCCTGTTGAGCCAACTTTACCTACCACTTGACCACGCTTAACGGTCTGCCCTTTTTTCACATCAATTTCACTCATATGGCAGTACATAGAAATCATCCCTTGACCATGGTCGACAAATACCGTCTTGCCATTAAAGAAAAAATCCCCCACTACCGTAATCACTCCATCTGCCGAGGATTTAATCGGCGTACCTGATGGCACAGCAATATCTAAACCAGAGTGTGGATTACGCTCTTGACCATTAAAGAAGCGGCGTAGACCAAAAGGACTAGAATAACGCCCACCCTGTACAGGACGGTCTAAGATCACATTACTTGGTGAGTCTTGGCGGAACTGAGCATAAGCATTAAGTTGCTCATCTAACTCACGCTTAAAGCGAGCTTGGTTTTCTGCCGATGGAGTGACATGTTTATTGGAGCTTAGTTTAATATGCTGCTCTTTATATTTTTTAGGCTTAACACTAAAAGCCACCTGCTGTTTCTTACCGCCCGTTTTTACATCAATCGTTTGTTGACCGCTGGCGGTTTTTAATGGTATACCAACAATCGCCATCACATTGCTATCGCTTTTGACCACTAAGACACGGTGGCCTTGATACGTTACCTGTGGCAACTCAGATCCCGAAGTCAGGTGATCCAGTGTCACCACAGCGACACCACCAGGAACTGGCTTATGCAGTCGATCAATAATGTACTGGTTCGCGAATGCTAAATTCGTTAAGCTCAAACCAGACAGCAATAGAATAGTTTTAAAAATCTTCGCCATTATTTCCTCAATGCGTTGGCTATTCGATAGAGATAAGGACTTGCCCAGCTCATTTATGGCAAGACAAATGCTTAGCGTATTGGTTTTCTATTGTACAGGGATTGAGGGTGGATTGATGAGAATGATTCTTAGTGAAGTGGAATTTTATGGCACACAAAAAAACCAGCGATTGTCTCGCTGGTTTGTCTACTTCAATTAACCTTCTTTTGCATGGTTAATCGTGTATTTAGGAATCTCAATCACTAAGTCTTGATCGGCCACAATGGCTTGGCATGACAAGCGTGAGTTGGGTTTTAAGCCCCAGGCTTTATCCAATAAATCCTCTTCATCATCAGTGGCGTCTTCCAATGAGTTAAAGCCCTCTTTCACGACCACGTGACAGGTAGTACAGGCGCACACCATTTCACAGGCGTGTTCCATCTCAACGCCATTATCTAATAGCACACGACAGATTGACTCACCTGCGGGTGCGTTGTCAATCACTTTGCCTTCAGGGGCAATGGTCTCGTGAGGCAAAACAGTAATCTTAGGCATGTCTTTCTTCCTATTTCAATTCATCTACAGATTTGCCTGCTAGGGCGCGGCGAATGCTGCGGTCCATACGGCGGGCGGCAAACTCATCGGTGAGTTGCATAAAATCATGGGTTTGCAAGCGGATCTTCTCCGTCTCATTGGTTTCAACAAGTGCTTGAGTCTCGACGATGGCTTGTTGAATTGCCGCTAATTCTTGCTCATTTAATAAGTCGGCATCATTCGCAAGCGCTGCTTGTACGGACTCAATCAATTGCTTGGCATTGACTTGTGCTTCACGCAACATACGTTGTTCAGCATCATGCTCTGATTGGCTCATGCCCTCTTGCAGCATTTGAGTAATCGCTTCATCGCTCAAGCCATAACTCGGTTTAACGGAAACACTTGACTCAACTCCACTGCTTTGCTCACGTGCCGTGACATTTAAAAGCCCATCAGCATCGACTTGGAAGGTCACGCGAATCCGTGCGGCACCTGCTGCCATCGGTGGAATACCACGTAATTCAAAACGCGCTAGTGAACGGTTTGCATCAACCAATTCACGCTCGCCTTGTAAGACATGAATACTCATGGCAGTCTGACCTTCTTTAAAGGTCGTGAACTCTTGAGCTCGTGCCACTGGGATGGTGCTATTGCGCTCAATAATCCGCTCAACCAAACCGCCCATGGTCTCAATACCTAGGGAGAGTGGTGTCACATCTAATAATAACCAGTCTTCACCAGGTAGGCGATTACCGACTAATTTATTAGCTTGCAGAGCAGCGCCTAAGGAAACCACTTGGTCAGGATCTAGATTATTTAATGGCGTGGTGTTAAAAAACTCACCGACCATGCTCTGCACAATCGGCATACGTGTTGCACCACCGACCATAACCACGCCCTTTACTTCATCCACTGTCAGTTGTGCATCGCTGAGAGCTTGCTTAGCGCGCTCAAGGGTACGATTAACCAATTCACGGGCTAGATTATCGAAGTGATTACGTGGATAATTTAAATCAATATGCAGACCATCCGATAAGCTTGCTTGGAAATAAGCACGGGTCTGACTACTTAAGCGCTCACGTACTGTCTTGGCAATCGACAAGAGTAGACGAGTATCTTGTGCGGTTAAATTGCTTGTATCATGATGCTTCATCACATCATCCACAATTAATTGGTCAAAGTCATCCCCACCTAATTGTGTATCACCGCCGGTAGAGACCACCTCGAAGACACCCTTACTTAACTTCAGGATGGAAATATCGAAAGTGCCACCACCAAGATCATAGACCGCATAAATACCTTCGGCTTCATTGTCTAAGCCATAAGCAATCGCTGCCGCCGTCGGTTCATTCAATAAGCGCAGTACATTCAGGCCCGCTAAACGAGCCGCATCACGGGTCGCTTGACGCTGAGCATCATCAAAGTAAGCAGGCACGGTAATCACCGCACCTAAGATATCATCACCAAGCGTATCTTCCGCTCGTTGGCGTAATTTTGCGAGAATCTGTGCTGATACTTCAACAGGGCTAATATCGCCTTGCACAGTGGTGATACGTACACTGCCTTCGTCTTTACTTAAACGATAGGGTAAATTTAAGGCTATGGATTCTTCGTATGAACGACCCATTAAGCGCTTAATCGAGCTTAAGGTATTATAAGGGTCACGGTTTAAGACACGAGCGGCAGCCGCACCAATAGCGACTTCACCATCTTTAAGATAACGTACAACAGATGGCATCAGAACTTTACCCTGCTCATCGGGCAAGGTTTCTGGCACACTACTACGGACTGAGGCCACAAGCGAATGTGTGGTGCCTAAGTCAATACCGACAGCGAGTTTACGTTGATGAGGGGCCGGAGATTCACCCGGCTCAGAAATTTGCAAAAGGGCCATAATTACATTCTTATTGACACAAACTATTTGATCGACAACGCTCTACAGCGAAGAGTTTGTGAGGATTATTTCATTTCGTCCTGTATTTTAACAAGGAACATCAACTGTCTGACTTTATCAGCAGCTTGAGCGTAATCTTTCGAGCTATCTAATAACTGCCCAATCTCGCTTTGCAGCGTATTCTGTGCTGTCTGGACTTCTTCGCGCAGACTCGCTAAAGCCGTGGCATTACCGCGCGCTTCATCAAGCTCTTCACGCCATTGCATCTGCTTCATTAAGAACTCAGGATCCATGCGGGTGTTATTTTCCGCTTCCAGATCCTGCCCTGCTAATTGGCATAAATAAGCGGCACGGCTGACGGGTTTCTTCAGAACTTGATAAGCTTGATTAATGTTCGCAGCCCATTGCATCGCAA
>CAZIKJ010000028.1:0-3558 GCA_964539685.1 uncultured Pelistega sp. | reverse complement strand
GATTTATTGCTTCACGTTATCGATGCATCCAGTCCACAGCGTGATGAACAGATATTTGAGGTAAATAAAGTATTACAGGAGATTAACGCTCAAGACATACCCACCATTCTCGTTTACAATAAGATTGATTTGGCCGGCTATGAGCCTAAGGTCGACATTGATGATGCTGGTAAGGTCGTCAGAGTTTACGTGAGTGCGCAAGAGCGTACCGGTTTAGATGGTTTACGTGCAGCGATCGCGCAAGCCAAAATTGATATTTTAGGAAACAATGAAGTTGAGACTTTCGAAGATTTTTAATTTAAATGATCCAGGTTGGGGGCGCGGTGGCGGCTCCAATGATCAGGAACCCCGAGGCTCTGATGAGCGACCGCCTTCACGACCGCATCGTCGCCCGCCTAATAATCAAGGTGGCAATCCACCCGATTTAGATCAGGTCATTGCTGATCTGTCTAAGCGTCTTAAGTCTGTTTTCGGCGGCAAGGGCGGTGGCGGTGGCAATAATCGCGATCCCTTTAATCAAAACAATAACACACCACGTCGCCAAGGACCATCACCACGTTTTGCGAAGTTTGGCATTATCTTTGTGATTATTGGTGCCTTATTGCTTTGGTTAGCCAGTGGCTTCTTCATCGTTCGCGAAGGTCAAGTCGGTATTGTGACCCAATTTGGTAAATATAACCGTACTGTAAGTCCAGGCTTCCAATGGCATGTGCCAAGCCCGATTGAGAGTGTGGAACTGGTGGATATTTCACGTGTGCGTTCATTCTCGGTCGGTTATCGTGATAGCGCCCGTAATAAGGTTCTACCTGAAGCCCTGATGCTGACGGAAGACGAGAATATTGTTGATGTGCAGTTTGATGTGCAATATCGTCTTAAAGCCGATATGAATCTTGAACAAGGTCGTCATAGTGCTGCGGCAGATTACCTATTCCAGACAGTGTCACCTGACGAGGCCGTGCGCCAAGCTGCCGAGACGGCGATGCGTGAAGTTGTCGGTAAGCAATCGATGAACCGTATTTTGTACGAGAGTCGTACCCAAGCGGCGATTGATGTGCGCATTCTGATGCAACAGATTCTTGATCGTTACCGTACCGGTATTGATGTGATTACCGTAGCGATTCAGAACGTACAACCGCCTGAGCAAGTACAAGCGGCATTCGAAGATGCTATTAAAGCGGGTCAGGATAATGAGCGTCAGAAGAACGAAGGTCATGCCTACGCCAGTAAAGTTATCCCTGAGGCACGCGGTCAAGCACAACGTATTGTGCAAGATGCCGAGGGTTATAAAGCCCGTGTAATTGGTGAGGCACAGGGTGGAGCAGAGCGCTTTACCAGTGTTGAACGTGAGTATAGCCAAGCACCAGCGATTACGCGTGAGCGCATGTATATCTCAACGATTGAAGATGTCTACGCGAATGCTTCTAAAGTGATGATTGATACAGCAGGCGGTAATAATATGATTTACCTACCTGTCGATAAACTTATTGAACAAAGTAGTAGTGCTGTGAACCGTAGTAATACCTATACTCCTCCCGCGACAACGAACAGTAGCAATACCACGAGCAATACCAGTGCAAGCGGTAGCGCTAGCACCAGTAATGCGACAGGCGAGCTATCACGTGATCGCAATGCCTTTCCACGTACGCGACCAGGTCAATAGGAGTTAAATAATGAATCGTTCAACAATATTAGTCATTCTCTTGGCTTTGGTAGCATGGCTTGGATCTTCGATGATGTTTATCGTCGGCGAGCGTAATTATGCACTTGTCTTTAAATTAGGTGAGTGGCAGCGTACGGTTACCGAGCCAGGTCTGTATTTCAAGATGCCATCACCCTTACAGAACGTGGTGTTCTTAGATAAGCGTATTCAAACCATTGAGTCGGGCGATACCGAGCGTATCCAGACCTCAGAGAAGAAAAACTTGATTATTGACTCCTACATTAAGTGGCGCATTCAAAATCCATTACAGTTTTACATCTCCTTCGGCTCGAACACCGCTGCTGCACAGAACCGCTTAAACGCGCAGATTCGTGACGCCCTTAACGCCTCGGTTAATACTCGTACTGTGCGTGCTGTGGTGTCGCAAGAGCGTGATGTGGTCATGGCAGAAATTCTACAGAACGTTGAGGAGCGCGCTAAGCCTCTGGGTATTGAAGTGGTTGACGTACGCTTGAAACGTATTGAGTTCTCTCAAGAAGTTTCGGATTCGGTGTACTCACGTATGCAGGCTGAGCGTAAACAAGAAGCCAATAGCCTACGTGCGAACGGTGCCGCCGAAAGCGAAACCATCCGTGCGGATGCTGACCGCCGAGTGCAAGAAGAATTAGCGACCGCGAATGCTAAAGCCCAGGCTATCCGCGGTGAGGGTGAAGCTGAAGCAACGAAGATCTACGCTCAAGCCTTCAATAAGAACCCAGACTTCTATAGCTTCTACAATAGTATGAATGCTTACCGTAATGTGTTCTCATCGAAGAGCGATTTATTAGTGGTGGATCCCGAATCTGATTTCTTCCGTTTCTTTAATCAATCATCGGGCACGCGTTAAGACTAAGTTAAGTAGCTCGATAAGTAAAGTAACTACGTTCGATACCGCGCTATCTTAAGTGGGGTATTGAACAAGGTAAAAAGCTCAAACTTAGCTGATGAAAATCCGTACTTGTTCTTGCAAGTGCGGATTTTTCTTTTGGGTGCAGTGTGGGTACAAGGCGCGGCGTGAGATAAAAAGGGTGGTGTTCGGTAAAAGGAGTGCGTGAGATAAAAGGGGTGGCGTTCGGTAAAAGGAGTGCGTGAGATAAAAGGGGTGGTGTTCGGTAAAAGGAGTGCGTGAGATAAAAAGTGCAGTGTGGGGTATAAGGGGTGGCGTGATACAAAAAGAGTTGAAGTAAAGGATGCCGCTTGAGCAAAACCGCGGAGACTTTTTTTAAACGAGGGCTTTCACTTGTTACTCCCTGTATATTTGCTATAATGCACTGTAAGTTACGAAAAGAAATTTCTAATGCGACCTGCATGCTTACGCGCGAGGTCGCATTTTTTACGTGTATTTTTAACGTCTAGACACATGACAACACAAAACTGGTTACTCCCTGAGCATCTTTCAGATATTTTGCCTGCTGAGGCACGTCGTACCGAGGAGTTGCGTCGTCGTTTACTTGACCTCTACCGTACTTATGGTTTTGAGATGGTCACACCGCCCTTGGTGGAATATACGACTTCATTGTATGCGGGACAGAGTGTCGATTTACCCTTACAGACTTGTAAATTGGTCGATCAAATTTCAGGCCGTACCCTAGGTATTCGTGCCGATATGACACCGCAAATCACCCGTATTGATGCCCACTTACTGAATCGTGAGGGGGTGACTCGCTTGTGTTATTGTGGCAGTGTCTTGCATGCGCGTCCAGCGGGTCTATTGGCCGATCGCGAATTAATGCAGATTGGTGCTGAGGTTTATGGGCATGCAGGCTACGAGGCCGACTGCCAGGTGATTGGTTTAGCCATTGAAAGCTTGGCCTTAGCGGGAGTGACTAAGGTTCGTTTAGACTTAAATCATCCTGGTG
>CAZIKJ010000027.1:0-3838 GCA_964539685.1 uncultured Pelistega sp. | reverse complement strand
CATAGAAGGCGCTTGCATACTTGGCAGAGTAGGCCATAATGCGGGTGTAGATAAAGTTATTTTGCTCTAAGGCTTGGCGGATAGCACCAATACGACCATCCATCATATCGCTCGGTGCGACATAATCAGCACCCGCCTCGGCTTGCACTAAGGCTTGCTGACGTAGAATTTCTACGGTGGGTTCATTCAGCACATAGCCATTTTCATCAATCACACCATCTTGACCATGGCTGGTATACGGGTCTAGAGCCACGTCACACAGGACGCCAAGCTCAGGGAATTCTTGCTTGATACTACGAATCACACGAGGAATAAGGCCATCAGGATTGCAGGCCTCAATCCCATCAGGTGTTTTCAGGGAGGCGTCAATCGATGGAAATAGTGATAGAACAGGGATACCTAAGCGCACACATTCTTCGGCCACTGGCAAAATCGTATCAGGTGAGTAGCGCACCACACCTGGCATAGAAGGCACGGGTTGTAGGCTATTCTGGCCTTCTTGGACAAAAACAGGATAAATAAAGTCATTAACCGATACAGTGTTCTCTTGCACTAAGCGACGTGAGAAATCGTCACGACGATTGCGGCGCGGACGAGCCGCTGGGAAATCAGCAGTAATAATCGAGCTCATAAAAATACCTTTCTAATGCTTGCGGGTGAATCAGTTAACTTCGAATCTTGGCGCTCCAGTCCTTAAGTTTTAACGCTTGAGGATGAAGTCAGTTAACTTCGAATTTAGGCGCTTAAGTCGTTAAATGTGAATCTTGCGGCTGCAGCCAGTTAACAATATGTTCGGTGGTTTCTTCTAAACCAATTCTTTGGGTCGATGAAAAAGGAATCGCCTCTACGGTGCCGAGCTTGGCTAATTCCTTAGTGACCTCGGCGACAGCACGAATGCGCTGACCGTACGGAAATTTATCAGCCTTGGTCAGAAGGGCAAGGACGGGAATACCGGTGGGCGCAATCCAGTCAACTAGGCGTCGATCGAGGGTTGTGACACCACGGCGAATATCAATCAGTAAGACGATGCCAGTCAGGGACTTACGTTCGCGAAGGTAAGCACCAAGGACATCGGCCCATTCTTCTTTCTCGTCACGGGCGACGGAGGCGAAACCGTAGCCAGGTAAGTCCACCAGAAAGCCGAGAATCTCTTCAGGCTCTTCCGGATTGGGCACGCCAAACATATTAATTAGGCGGGTGCGACCCGGCGTCTTACTGGAGAAAGCCAGGCGTTTCTGATTGCATAAGATATTTAAGGCAGAAGACTTGCCCGCGTTCGAGCGCCCCACAAAACACACTTCAGGGATTGAAGCGGGTGGGAGCTGACTGATCTTCGCAGCCGAAACAAAAAACGTAGATTGATGTAAAATTGACACAAGTAACCTTACAAAAGTAAGAAGTAAAACACTATTGTATAATTAACGGTTGCAAAAGTGACTAAATTTAGCGAACAAGGCTTATACTCTAACGTTAATAGATGAATTCTTTTACAATAAGCAGGTTAACAGCTAAAAATAACAGATTTGATCGTTGATCGAGGGTCTTCATGAAGAATGTTTTTTCTAAAGTTTTACTAGCTAGTGGTCTAGTAATGGGTCTAACAGCAGGTACCTCAATGGCACAAACTGCGCCTGACGTTAAGCGTGGTGAGGCTCTATATATGCAAGGTGATATGCAGCGCGGTATTCTAGCCTGTGTGGCCTGTCACGGCGTGGGCGGTAATAGCCCATTAGCGATGTACCCTCACGTTGCGGGACTTCCTGAGGGTTACACAATCGCTCAATTAAAGAATTTCCAAGTTCCTGAGGGTGCTACTAAAGCTGCACGTACCAATCCTGACGGTACACCAACCCTAATGGCACCGACTGTATTGCAGATGAACGATCAGGACATGCGTGATTTGGCTGCGTATATTGCTGGCTTAGAATTAACCAATCCTGCTTTCGCCAAGAATGCGGGTGATGTGGATTTTGTACACCGTGGTCGTCAAATCTACCGTGCCGGTATCCCTGAGCGTAATGTTCCTGCCTGTGCTTCATGCCACGGCGCCGAAGGTAAGGGTATGCCTGAGTTGTATCCATTCTTATCGGGTCAGCACCCAGAGTACATTGAGCAACAATTACATGCGTTCGCTAGCGGTGCTCGTCAACACGGCGGTGTAGAGAACCAGATGGGCACGATTGCAGACCGTATTAATGCTGCCGATATTAAAGCGGTTTCTGACTATGCTGCAGGCATTCGCTAAACAGCCATTACTAAAAAATATAATATAGCTATTGATACGCATAAGGGGGCACGTGGTGTCCCCTTTGTTTTTTTCACTTTGTTTTTATAAGTTGTTGTCGTTGTGAAACAGAAAAAACCAAGCCGTAATTGGGGGCAAGAGCTCTTTGAATTATTTGGGTCGATGCGCTTTGCCATCAGCTTGCTAATGATCGTCTGTGTCGCCAGTGCGATTGGTACCATCTTGCAGCAAAACCAAACCGAGATTACCTATGTGGATATGTTTGGTACTTTTTGGTACCAAATTTTCGCTAAGTTTGATGTCGCTCAGATCTATAACACATGGTGGTTCTTGGTAATTATGGCTTTTCTGGTGATTTCGACCAGTATTTGCTTGATTCGCAATGTGCCCAAGATGGTGAAGGACATGCGCTCCTTCCGCGACTATGTGCGCATTACCAGCCTACGCGCTTTTCATCATAAGATTGATGTACAGACGGACTATCCTAAAGAGCAGTCACTTGAGATGGCCAAGGTTTGGCTTAAGCGCCACGGCTATGCCTTCCGTGAGAAAGTCGATGGTGATACGGTATTACTGGCTTCTAAGAAGGGCAGTTCGAATCGCTTAGGTTATATTTTTGCTCACTTAGCGATTGTGGTTATTTGTATTGGCGGTCTTCTCGATAGCGAGTTGATTAATCGTATGCAGATGTGGACTGGGGCTAAGCAGCCTATCCCTGTGGATGCGCGCTTTATGTCTGATGTGCCTGCTAACTCACGCTTCTCGCCAGAGAACCCGAGTTTTCGTGGCAATATCTTAGTGAGCGAAGGGGATTCTGCGCAGAATGCCATGCTCTTATTAGGTGGCGATACTTTCTTACAAAGCTTACCTTTTACCCTTAAACTAAACAAGTTTATCGTTGAGTATTATGAGCTGAATGGCATGCCGAAGCGCTTTGCCAGTGATGTAACGATTACTGACCATGAGACGGGCAAGGTGGAAGACAAGATTATTGAGGTCAACCATCCTTATACTATTCATGGGATTACGCTCTATCAGTCGAGTTTTGATGATGGTGGCTCCAAGGTTGATTTAGTTGCGCACCCTGTCCAGGGAGCGAGTACCGCAACCTATGATGTGAAGACTCAGGTGAATCAGCCGGTTATGCTACCACCCGTGATGAATCGCGGTGTGCAGGAACAATACCAATTAACCGTGAATGAGTTACGTCCGATTAACGTAGAGGACTTAAGTACGCCTGAAGATTTAGCCGCGCCTAAGGACTTCGAGAAACAAATTCTCGCGGTAACAGGAAGTGCCGCCGCTAAGAACAATGAAAAAGTCCGTAACGTGGGACCTTTAGTCAGCTACACCTTAACCGATAGCCGTAACCAGAGTATTGAGTATCGCAACTATATGTTGCCGATGATTCTGGATGACCGTTTGGTGTATCTGGTGGGTATTCGTTTGCCAGGTCAGGCTGGCTTTAGCTATGTGCGCATGCCTGCAGATGAAACCGGTAAATTGGATGAGTTTTTGGGCTTACGTGCCGCATTTAATGACCCGGTGAAGCGCAAAGCGGCTGCTCAAGCCTATGCGGAGAAAGTACAAGAT
>CAZIKJ010000026.1:0-6720 GCA_964539685.1 uncultured Pelistega sp. | reverse complement strand
AGCCATTATCACCCACCTCACAATTAGTCATTCTCATTCATCAAAATCTGACGACACTGGGCTAAGTAATCTAACTCACCTGGGTGTAATTCAGGATACTTTAAATCTAATTTTTCCAGGGCTTGATGCACAGCATCAGCAACCATTAGGCGTGCGAATGGTTTACTATCACCAGGTATCACATACCAAGGCGCATGCTCTGTAGCGGTATGACGAATAGTCTCTTCATAAGCATGCATATAATCATTCCAGAATTGGCGCTCATGAATATCGGCTTTTTCAAATTTCCAATTCTTCTGCGGGCGATCAATTCGATCGAGAAAGCGCTGCTTCTGCTCTGCACGAGAAATATTTAAGAAAAATTTTAGGACAATCGTACCATTACGACGCAAATGCTTTTCGCGATGACGAATATCTTCAAAGCGCTCTTGCCAAATATTCTCAGTGATTAACGATTTATCAATATGCTGCTTGGCTAAGATCTCTGGGTGCACGCGCACGACCAAAGTTTCTTCATAGTAAGAGCGATTAAATACACCAATCTTGCCACGCTCAGGTGCCACTAAGTCAGTGCGCCATAAATAGGTATGATCTTGCTCTAAAGTGCTTGGCGCTTTAAATGAAAATACATCCACACCTTGTGGATTCACGCCGGTTAAAATATTCTTGATGGTGGAGTCTTTACCAGCAGCATCCATGGCCTGAAAGACTAATAATAATGCCCACTTATTATCGGCATAGAGCTTATTTTGTAGCTCGGAAATTTCTTCAACAATCTCTTCTAGGAGTTCTTTAGCATCGCCGTTATTGAATTTTATAGCAGGTTCAGTCGATTGATCTGCAAGTACAAATTTACTACCGTCTTCAATACGATAGCGGTCTGAAAAGCCTGGTTTAAAGCCATTTTTCGAATTCTTAGCCATTGATGTTTCCTTGTTGTTATTAACGCAATGACTAACAATACCATAACTCTTTTCTTCACGCCAATCCGTAATAGACAGGGAATTACTTTACCTTAACATAAGAGGAAGAATGCTAATTAAAGTTTGCTACTACGGATCAGCTCTCCATCATTACCAGTAAGAGGCAACTAGTACGATGAAGTAGCTTGGGGTAAATTCAAGCCAACCCTTTAGCTTAAGAATGGGGGCGCTCTCGCCCCTAAAGGGGGACCTGCAAATTGAGCAGGAATGAATTCAGTGGGTTGGAGTATAAATGAGTCAGATAAAACAAGCTGCTGTATATGCAAAAAATCAGCGCTACTGCCGCTCATTAAACCTTGAGCAGAAAGTACGCAAAATATACAGGAATATGCTGAACTTGTATGAGATCCCCCTCGTTGCGGAGAGGAATCAGAGGCTAGATTGATGTAGCTATATGAAACTCCATCGGGTCCACAAATCTCAATTCGAATCTTACCTTCATTCAGCGATGCCTGATCTGGCATAAATCCAACAGGCACAAGACTACGCAACGCGAACAAGACAGCAAACGCCGCAATCAGATAAACTGATCGGCCTTGCCTAGCTGTCTGTTGTTTACGTGAATTAGCCATATTAGGATCGTCAAAGACGAAATAAATCTATAAATTGAGTACGAGGAAGAAGGGGGTACTGCTCAATTGACAACTCTATACTGCAGCTAAAACACTGTGCTAACGTAATACCTAACACTTAGGCACTATTGCTCATCACATCATTAAAGCTCAATACGAACTATAGTAATGAATTTTTCAGGCTTTGGCTAGTGATATTAAACAAACAAGGCGTGATTTGCTTATTTTTATAAAAATAAAAGCCAGAAAAAGCAAAACCTAGCTAAAGTCGCCATTTGGCAATTGACTTTGCTAGGTTTTGCTTCGGTCCACTACTCAGCAATTTATGTGATGCTAAATACTCTACCTCAATAAGTGAGCAACTTTGTTCAAGGCTCTGACCCGGTATCATACAGAAAGTTACTGTCTATACTTAGTCAGAGCGTTGTCACGGGAATTACGACAACTTACGCCCCTGCTTCACGCGCTGCACGTTTACGCTCATGCTCTAACAAGAAGCGTTTACGTAGACGAATGCTCTTAGGTGTCACTTCAACTAACTCGTCATCATCAATAAACTCAACTGCGTACTCTAAGTTCAGCTTAATAGGTGGCACTAAGCGCACCGCTTCGTCAGTACCTGATGCACGAACGTTGGTTAATTGCTTACCCTTAATTGGGTTAACCACCAGGTCATTATCACGTGAGTGAATACCAATAATCATACCTTCATACAAGGGCTCACCTGGCGACACAAACATGCGACCACGATCTTGTAGTTTCCACAAGGCATAGGCAACAGCATCACCATTATCTTGACTAATCAACACACCATTACGGCGCTCACCGATACTACCTTCACGTAGCGGCGAATAGTCATCAAAAATGTGGCTCATCAAACCTGTACCACGAGTCATTGAGAGGAATTCTGTAGAGAAACCAATCAAACCACGCGCAGGAATTCGATACTCTAGACGCGTACGACCACGACCATCTGATTGCATGTCTAAAAGCTCACCCTTACGACGACCAAGCTCTTCCATGATACCGCCTTGGTGTTCGTCTTCTAAGTCCACAGTCAGCAACTCCATCGGCTCATGGCGCACACCATCAATGTCTTTAAACACAACGCGAGGGCGCGATACGGCTAATTCATAACCTTCACGACGCATATTTTCAAGCAAAATGGTTAAGTGCAATTCACCACGGCCACTCACTTCAAAAACAGTATCGTCTGGTGTATCAGTTACACGCAAAGCCACGTTAGATTTTAATTCAAGATTCAAGCGATCACGAATTTGACGGCTCGTCACGAATTTACCTTCACGACCTGCCAATGGTGAAGTATTCACCATAAAGTTCATGGTTAATGTCGGCTCGTCAATCTTCAACATTGGTAAGGCTTCAGCTTGTGAAGGATCACATACAGTACAACCAATACCGATTTCTTCAATACCATTAACAAGAACAATATCACCCGCTTCAGCGCTGTCAACTAATTCGCGCTCAAGTCCTTTAAACTTAAAGACTTGGTTGATACGGCCTTTTGAAGGCTGACCTTCAGGACCAAACTTAATCACAACTTCTTGACCAGGACGCACACGACCACGATTCACACGACCCACACCAATCTTACCGACGTAACTGTTATAGTCAAGCGAGATAATTTGCAGTTGTAATGGACCGTCTTTATCATCATCACGTTGCGGAACGTATTTAAGAATCGTCTCAAACAATGGGCGCATATCGCCTTCACGTACATCTTCAGTCAAACCCGCAAAACCAGATAATCCTGATGCATAGACGATTGGGAAGTCTAATTGCTCATCGGTCGCACATAATTTATCAAATAGGTCAAACGTCGTATTCACGACAAAATCAGGACGTGCACCTGGACGGTCAATCTTATTCACCACAACAATTGGCTTCAAGCCTAGTGCCAGGGCCTTTTTGGTCACGAAGCGAGTTTGTGGCATAGGGCCTTCAACCGAGTCAACCAACAATAACACACCATCAACCATCGACAATACGCGCTCTACTTCACCACCGAAGTCCGCGTGTCCTGGGGTGTCAATAATATTAATGTGCGTACCTTCGTACTCAACCGCACAGTTTTTAGATAGAATAGTAATACCACGCTCTTTTTCAATGTCACCTGAGTCCATCACTCGTTCAGCAATGTGCTGATTGTCACGGAAAGTGCCTGCTTGGCGTAATAATTGGTCAACCATGGTGGTTTTACCGTGGTCAACGTGAGCAATAATGGCAATGTTACGGAGCGCGCGGCTCATAATATATCCTTATGAAGTAATTTCTCTGGAACTAGCCCAGGTGGTAATGTCTGTAATTCCTGCAATTTCTCTTGGGGGTTTTCTAAGCCCTGAAAATCCTCAAGTGTTACTGCTTCATCAAGTTTAAAAGGACCAACCGTCGTGCGGCGTAGTGCAGTTAAGTGTGCATAGCATCCTAACGCACGCCCAATATCTTGCGCTAATGTGCGAATATAGGTGCCTTTGCTGCAAAACACCTCAAGTCGTAATTGATGCGTAGAAAACTCGAGTAATTTTAATGCATAAATGGTGACAGTGCGTGGTTCACGCTCTAATTCAATCCCTTGGCGGGCATATTCATAGAGCGGTCGACCATCACGCTTAAGGGCTGAATACATCGGTGGGATTTGCTGAATTTCACCCATAAATTGGGGTAGAACTGCCTCAACCTCAGCTAAGCTGACGCCTGCAAACTCAGGATCTGCGGCTTGTACAACCTCACCTGTCAGATCGCCTGAATCAGTCTCAGATCCTAGCAATAAGGTGGCTTCGTAAGTCTTATCTACATTCAGCATGGGACCACAAATCTTGGTGGCCTTACCAAAACAACAGACTAATAAGCCCGTTGCAAAGGGATCAAGAGTACCTGTGTGACCACCCTTCTTCGCATCCAATGCGCGGCGAGCACGTTGCAAAGCATGATTACTTGAGAGACCCTCAGGTTTATCAAGTAAAAGCACGCCCGTAATGTCCTGGCCTCGTCTTCTGCCCATCTTAATGCCCTATCACCGTAAGCAACCCGTCAAGCGCTGCTCAGCCCTTGATTTTAGGTGGAATAAATTCGCTAACGGCCTGTTCATCCTCAGGGAAGTCATCTGGGCGATTAGCACGGTCAATTAATTGCGTCATTTCGATGCCACGAGCAAGCTGATCGTCATGGAAAAAGCGCAAAGTAGGTACCGTATGAATATGCAATATCTTAAACAACAAAGAATGCAAATAACCTGCTTTCTCATTAAGCGCAGCAGCCGCTACGTCTGGTTCAGCACCGAGCACAGTAAAATAAACTTTAGCATGCGCATAGTCAGGGGTTAAATCAACCCCTGTCAAGGTCACTAAACCAACACGAGTTGTGCTGATTTCGCGTTGAATTAAGGTCGCCAGATCCTTTTGAATCTGGTCTGCCAATCGCAGATTACGGCTGGCAGGAGCTTTGGATTTATGTCGACTCATAATATTTACAACTTATAGCGTACGAGCAATCTCACGAATCTCGAACACTTCTAATTGGTCCTTAACTTCGATATCATTATTACCACGTAGGGTGATACCGCAATCAAAACCAGATTTAACTTCTTTAACGTCGTCTTTAAAGCGCTTGAGCGAATCTAAAGAACCTGTCCAAATTACAACGTTATTACGTAATTGACGAATTTGTGCATCACGACGTACGAATCCTTCGGTCACCATACAACCAGCAACCTTACCGATACGAGAAATACTATACACTTCACGAATTTCAACCATACCGATAATTTCTTCGCGTTTCTCAGGTGCCAACATACCCGACAAGGCGCTCTTCACTTCATCCACAGCATCATAAATAATGTTGTAGTAGCGAATATCGATACCGTTATGTTCGGCGATTTTCTTCGCACTTTGATCAGCACGTACGTTAAAGCCAATAATGACAGCATTCGATGCAATGGCTAAGTTTACGTCGCTCTCAGAGATACCACCTACCGCAGCGTGTACAACTTGAACCCGTACTTCATCACCCGATAACTTGAGTAATGATTGTACCAAGGCCTCTTGTGAACCTTGTAAGTCGGTTTTGATGATTAGCGATAGTGTCTTCATACCTTCAGTACCTTGGAACATATTTTCCAAGTTAGCGGCTTGTTGACGAGCTAATTTCACATCACGGAACTTACCTTGACGGAACAAGGCAATCTCACGGGCTTTACGCTCATCTAATAAGACTTGCACTTCATCACCAGCGGCTGGTACATCAGATAGACCTTGAATTTCGACAGGATATGATGGGCCTGCACTTTCTAAGTTCTTACCGTGCTCATCTACCATCGCACGTACACGACCAAACGCCGCACCTGCTAAGATCGCATCACCACGATTCAAGGTACCACCTTGAACTAGAACTGTGGCCACAGGACCACGACCCTTGTCCAGACGTGCTTCAATCACAATACCCTTGGCTGGCGCATCAACTGGTGCTTTCAGCTCTAGAATTTCAGCTTGTAATAAGACGTTCTCAAGTAAGTCATCAATACCTTGACCTGTTTTAGCAGACACCGGAACAAACGGCACATCACCGCCGTATTCCTCAGGAACCACTTCCTCCGCTAACAATTCTTGTTTAACGCGGTCAGGATTGGCCTCTGGTTTATCAATCTTGTTAATCGCTACCACTAAAGGCACGCCTGCTGCTTTCGCATGGTGAATCGCCTCACGAGTCTGTGGCATCACGCCGTCATCAGCAGCGACAACAAGAATCACAATATCGGTAGCCTTAGCACCGCGAGCACGCATGGCGGTAAACGCCTCGTGTCCTGGGGTATCAAGGAATGCCACCATACCGCCTTCGGTTTTGACGCGATAAGCACCAATATGCTGAGTAATACCACCGGCTTCGCCTGAGGCCACTTTGGCACGGCGAATGTAGTCAAGTAAAGAGGTCTTACCATGGTCCACGTGACCCATAACGGTAACCACTGGCGCACGTGGAAGTAACTCTAACTCACGATTCACTTCAGATTCGTCTAAGAAGGCTTCAGGGTCATCCAATTTCGCCAAGATAGCATTATGACCAAACTCTTCTACCACAATCATCGCTGTTTCTTGGTCAAGTACTTGGTTAATCGTTACCATCTGACCGAGCATCATGAGCTTTTTAAT
>CAZIKJ010000025.1:0-5858 GCA_964539685.1 uncultured Pelistega sp. | reverse complement strand
CCAAGCTTAAACTGGTTTGAGCGTGAAGCATTTGACCTATTCGGTATTGTCTTTGAAAATCACCCAGACTTACGCCGCATCTTGACTGACTATGGCTTTATTGGTCATCCATTCCGTAAAGATTTCCCATTAATTGGTCACGTCGAAATGCGCTATGACGAGCAAGCTAAGCGCGTTATCTATCAACCTGTAACGGTTGAGGCACGTGAAGTTACCCCACGTATTATTCGTGAGGAAGGTTATGGAGTAGGGCACGCAAAATGACAGCAGAAATTAAAAACTATACGCTGAACTTCGGTCCTCAGCACCCAGCAGCACACGGTGTATTGCGCTTGATTCTTGAGCTCAATGGTGAGGTGATTCAACGTGCAGACCCGCATATTGGTCTCTTGCATCGCGGTACTGAGAAATTGGCTGAGCATAAAACTTTCTTACAAGCCTTGCCGTATATGGATCGTCTTGACTATGTGTCAATGATGGTTAATGAGCATGCTTACTGTATGGCAGTTGAGCGTCTATTAGGCATTGAAGTGCCATTACGCGCACAATATATTCGTGTGATGTTCGATGAAATTACGCGAATCTTAAATCACTTGATGAGTGTGGGTACGCACGCCCTTGACGTGGGCGCGATGGCCGTCATGTTGTATGCTTTCCGTGAGCGTGAAGATTTGATGGACTGCTATGAAGCAGTCTCAGGTGCACGTATGCACGCGGCTTACTATCGCCCAGGCGGTGTGTATCGTGATTTGCCCGATACCATGCCTAAGCATGAAATCGACTCTAAGTACCGTAGCGTACGTGAGATGAAGCGCTTAAACTCAAACCGTGAAGGCTCTTTACTCGATTTTATTGAAGACTTTACCAAGCGCTTCCCAGCCTGTGTTGATGAATACGAAACCTTATTAACCGATAACCGTATTTGGAAGCAGCGTCTTGTTGGTGTCGGCGTGGTTTCACCTGAGCGTGCATTAGCCTTAGGCTTTACCGGTGCGATGCTCCGTGGTTCAGGGGTTGAATGGGACTTGCGTCGTAAGCAACCGTATGAAGTCTACGATCGCCTTGAGTTCAACGTACCTGTTGGCGTGAACGGTGACTGTTATGACCGTTACCTCGTACGTGTCAATGAGATGCGTGAAAGTAATCGTATTATTGCCCAGTGTGTACACTGGTTGCGCAACAATCCTGGTCCAGTGATTACGGACAATCATAAAGTCGCACCACCTAAGCGTGCAAATATGAAGTCAGGTATGGAAGAATTGATTCACCACTTTAAACTCTTCACCGAGGGTTACTCTGTACCCGCTGGCGAAGTCTACGCCGCTGTTGAGCATCCTAAGGGTGAGTTTGGTATTTACATGGTATCTGATGGGGCGAACAAACCTTACCGCATGAAGATTCGTGCACCTGGTTTTGTCCATCTGCAATCACTCGACGAAATGTCTCGTGGTCATATGTTGGCTGACGCCGTGACCATCATTGGTACTCAAGATATCGTATTTGGTGAAATTGACCGCTAACCCTAGCGAATTATTGGATCTATAACATGTTGCTTTCTGAACAAGCTTACAAATTGATTGATAAAGAGTTAGCCAAATATCCGGCTGACCAACGTCGATCGGCCACTATGTCAGCTTTGCGTATTGCGCAAACTGAACAAGGGTGGATTACTCCTGAGATTGTAGAAGATGTCGCGCGCTATATCGGTATCCCAGCGATTGCCGTACAAGAAGTGGCCACTTTCTATAATATGTTCGACCTTAAACCAGTAGGTCGCTTTAAAGTAACCGTCTGCACAAACCTACCCTGTGTCTTGCGCGATGGTGTGAAGACCTTGGACTACCTTAGTCAGAAACTAGGTATTGGTGTGAATGAGACCACCGCCGATGGCTTAATTACTCTGAAAGAGAGCGAGTGCCTAGGTGCTTGTGGTGATTCACCAGTAGTCTTAGTAAATAACCATCATATGTGCGTACGCATGACACAAGAGCGCATCGACGAAATGCTTGAAGATATTCGCAAGGAGGCGCAGGCATGAGTTTTCTCGACAAATATTCTCAAGGCCTAATTGCTAATCCTGGTAATGATTTAAGTACCAGTATGGCCTTACATGGTCGTCATATCCAACCACAGATTCTGGATGGTCTTAATGGCGCCAACTGGCAGCTTGATGAGTATGTTAAGCGTGGTGGCTATGAGGCCCTACGTAAAGTATTAACGGGTGGCATGAGCCAGGAAGACGTGATTTCTGAGTTAAAAACCTCAGCACTCCGCGGTCGTGGCGGTGCAGGTTTCCCGACTGGATTGAAGTGGAGCTTTATGCCACGTTCATTCCCGGGTCAGAAATACGTTGTCTGTAATTCGGACGAAGGTGAACCAGGTACATTTAAAGACCGTGATATTCTACGCTTCAACCCACATACGGTGATTGAAGGGATGATTATTGCGGGCTACGCCATGGGCGTGAGTGTCGGCTATAACTATATCCACGGTGAGATTTTCGAAGTCTATGAACGCTTTGAAGAGGCGATTGAACAGGCACGTGCCGCAGGCTTCTTGGGTGATAACATCCTAGGCTCTGGCTTTAACTTCCAACTCCACGCCCACCATGGTTATGGTGCGTATATCTGTGGTGAAGAGACGGCCTTACTTGAGTCGCTTGAAGGTAAAAAAGGTCAACCGCGCTTTAAACCACCATTCCCAGCGAGTTTTGGTTTGTATGGCAAGCCAACCACGATTAATAATACGGAAACCTTTGCTGCGGTGCCTTGGATTATCCGCAACGGCGGTAAAGCTTATCTTGAAGTCGGCCTACCGAATAATGGTGGTACTAAGTTGTTTTCAATTACCGGCGATATTGAGCGCCCAGGTACGTATGAGATTCCATTAGGCACACCATTCTCAACCTTGCTTGAGTTAGCCGGTGGCATGCGCCAAGGCAGCAAACTGAAAGCGGTGATTCCAGGTGGATCAAGTGCGCCAGTGATTCCAGGTGCCATTATGATGGACACCAATATGGACTATGACTCAATTGCGAAAGCCGGCTCAATGCTCGGTTCTGGTGCTGTCACGGTGATGGATGATACGCGCTGTATGGTGAAATCACTCTTACGCTTATCGTACTTCTATTACGAAGAAAGCTGTGGTCAATGTACACCTTGCCGTGAAGGTACAGGTTGGTTGTATCGTATGGTGCATCGTATTGAGCATGGTAAGGGTCGCGCTGAGGATTTGGACTTATTGGACGAGATTGCTGGTAACATCATGGGCCGCACGATTTGTGCCCTAGGTGATGCAGCAGCTATGCCGGTGCGCGCTTTCTTGAAGCATTATCGTGACGAATTTGCCTACCACATTGAACATAAGCAATGTGTTGTGGCTCCTTATCTGTAGGTCGAAATAATGGTTGAATTAACGATTGACGGTAAACAAGTGTCGGTACCTGCAGGTAGCATGGTGATGCATGCTGCTAGCGAATTAGGTATCTATGTACCGCACTTTTGCTACCATAAAAAATTATCTATTGCGGCGAACTGCCGTATGTGTCTTGTTGAAGTTGAGAAAGCTCCTAAGACCTTGCCGGCATGTGCAACACCGGTTACCGATGGTATGGTGGTGCATACATGCTCTGCTAAAGCAATCGCTGCACAACAAGCCGTGATGGAATTCTTATTGATTAACCACCCCCTAGACTGTCCAATCTGTGACCAAGGTGGTGAGTGTCAATTACAAGACTTAGCCGTCGGTTACGGTAAGTCTGAAACTCGTTATCGTGAAGAAAAGCGTGTGGTGTTCCATAAGGATGTCGGCCCTTTAGTTTCTGCCGAAGAGATGGCGCGCTGTATCCAATGTACACGCTGTGTCCGCTTTGGTGAAGAAGTTGGCGGTATCCAAGAATTGGGTATGGTGAATCGCGGCGAGCATTCAGAGATCATCACCTTCGTGGGTCGTGCGATTGAGTCAGAACTCTCTGGCAATATGATTGATATTTGCCCCGTTGGTGCCTTGACCTCTAAACCGTTCCGTTACAGTGCACGTACGTGGGAACTGGCACGTCGCCGTTCAGTGAGCCCGCACGATAGCGTAGGCAGTAACTTGGTGGTTCAAGTGAAGAACGACCGTGTGTTGCGCGTAGTACCTTTTGAGAATGAAGAGGTTAACGAGTGCTGGATTAGCGACAAAGACCGTTGGTCTTACGAAGGTCTACATATTGACGATCGCTTATCCGTGCCTATGATCAAGGGTGATGATAATGTCTGGCGTGAATCAAGCTGGGAAGAAGCCTTAACCGCTGTGGCCCAAGGACTTGAGTACACGAAGAAGCAATTTGGCGCAGCGAAAATCGGTGCCTTAGCTTCAGAGACTTCGACACTGGAAGAATTAAGCTTATTGAATGCTGTGGTACGTGGTTTAGGCTCTAACAATATCGACACCTTATTGCGTCAGACTGATGCGAATTTAGTGAAATCAATTGCTGGTGTGCCTTGGTTAGGCATGCCGATTGCTGATTTGAATACACTTGATGGTGTGGTGGTGATTGGTTCTAACCTACGTAAAGACCATCCATTAATGGCGCAACGTCTACGCCAAGCCGCGAAGCATGGTGCACGTATTATTCTGATTGATAGCTACGGTGAAGATCCTTTATTCCCAGTCGCCGCTCGCTTAACGGTAGCGCCATCACAATTGGCCGCAACGGTGGCACAAGTAGCCGCTGCTGTGAAAGCTCAGAAAGAGGGTGCGCAAGCCGATCTACAAGATGCAACGCAAGCACTAGCCGCGCAGATTGTTGCCGGTGCTAAACCTGCCGTACTCTTGGGTAATGCTGCTGTGGCTGCCCCTGATGCCAGCCAGATTGCGGCACAAGCACAAGTATTAGCGGATGCAAGTCAAGCGACATTAGGTTTCTTAACCTCAGGCGCGAATACTGTAGGTGCTTACCTCGTCGGTGCAACAGCACAGAACGATGGTCTAAGCGCACAAGAGATGATAAATGACTCTCTTGCCGCTTATATCGTCTTACATACCGAGCCTAAGTTTGATATGGACAATGGCCTAGCCGCTGAAGCCGCATTAACGAAGTCTTTCAGTGTGGCCTTAACCTCATACAAATCAGCAGCTCAGTCTTGGGCCCGTGTGATGTTGCCTGTGGCGCCATTTACCGAGACTTCAGGTACTTATGTGAATGCTGAGGGTCGTGCACAAAGCTTTAAAGGCGTAGTGCCAGCCTATGCGCAATCACGTCCAGCATGGAAAGTCTTACGTGTATTGGGTAATTTGTTAAGTCTAAATGACTTTGATTATGAATCATCTGAAGCGATTCGTGAAAAAGTCTTAGCTTGCAATATCACGGCTAAACTCAATAATAAGATCACTGCTGAACCACAAGCATTAACTGTGGCGCCAGCGACGGGTCTAGAGCGTGTTGCTGAAGTATCGATTTATCGCAGCGATGCGATTGTTCGTCGTGCTGAATCACTACAAGAGACTGACATTAGTCAGACACCTCGTGCCTTGATGAATAGTCAAACGTTAGCCGCTTTACAAATTACTGAAGGCGCTAAAGTCAAGGTGTCATCTGCGACGGGTACGATTGAGCTTGAAGCAGCTGCAGATGATCGTCTCGCGAATTCGACTGTACGTATTGCACAAGGCTTTGAAGCAACCGTGGCCTTAGGTCAGGCCTTTGGTCAACTAACTGTGGAGCGCATCTAATATGGATATTTGGTCTTGGTTCACAGATGGTGTGGCCGCGGTGAACGCTTGGGGAGCTGATCTCTTAGGCGAAACATTGTGGCTGATCATTTGGTCAATTATTAAAATTTTAGTGATTGCGCTGCCGATCATTATCTGTGTGG
>CAZIKJ010000024.1:0-3012 GCA_964539685.1 uncultured Pelistega sp. | reverse complement strand
ACTTATATCTATTTGAAATTGATGATCTAGAATGTCATATGAACTGACTCTTATCTGTCATATGCGCGTATTATACTCAGTTGCTAAGTCAGAAGACTATGGTGAGCCTTATCAGCTGACAATGAATCTCTACATTCAGTTTCACGCCTCGTAGGATTGATTATTCAATCACTAACCATAGCTGCCTAATATAAATAAAGCTCAATAATTTTTTTGCGCGCACAATGACGAGCATGATATTGCTGCGCCATGACGAGGGAACCATGGATATTCTAAACGACGTATTTACTCGCCCAGTGATTGCACACACGCATCTGCCTGGTGTTTTACACTTTCTAAGCATGAAAGGACGCGAAGGGCCATCGCAACTGTTTTCTTACGAGGTCGAGTTAGTCGCGAAGACCTATATGTTGGATTGCCGTGACGCGCTCGGCAAGAGCATGACCTTGCAGGTAGCAACGAAGTCTTTGAATGGCTGGGCGGTTATTCGGAGGCCGTGGATGGTGAATATTACTCAATGGTGCGTCATGAAGAGCTGCGTGTTGAGCGCGATATCATCAGTGGCGAGACCAATATCCGTGCCGTGAAACCAGGTCGCACCTTTACCTTGCGTAACCATCCGCGTCATAAAGAGAATAAGAAGTACCTCTTAATCTCTGCTGAATATGATATGCAGGTAGCTGGTTATTCCACAGGAACGGATCGCCAAGATCACTTTGCGATTAAGTTTAAAGCCTTACCCATTGATACTCAATTTCGTAAGAAGCGAGAAACCCCGAAGCCGAAGACCTATGGTCCACAAACCGCTAAAGTGGTGGGAACCGCAGGAGAAGAAATCTGGACCGATAAGTTTGGTCGCGTGAAAGTGCAATTTCACTGGGATCGCTATGGTCAGAGTGATGAGAACAGCTCGTGCTGGATTCGTGTCTCAAGCCCTTGGGCTGGCAGTGGCTTTGGTGGCTTACATATTCCACGTATCGATCAAGAAGTTGTCGTTGATTTTATTGGTGGTAATCCAGACAGACCACTTATTATAGGTCGCGTGAACAATGATATGAATATGCCCTTGGTTGATCTCCCTGCTAAGGCTCACACAAGTGGCTTTAGAAGTAAGTCTGTCCATGGTGATACCAATCATGAGAATCACTTTCTGATGGTTGATGAGCTTGGTAAGGAGCTCGTTGATGTGCGCGCGCAACTGGACATGGTGATTAATGTTCTACGTAACCTCGATATTACTGTGGGCAATAACCTAACTACTTTGGTTAAAGGCGATGAAGATCGTGAAGTCAAGCGAACCCGTACCACTGAAGTTCATGGGCATGAGAGCGAGTACTTCCATGCAGGTGTCAAGAGTCGTATCACCGCCGCTGGTTTAAATGATGATGTTCAGGGTGGTGTGACGCGCAATGTTAATGGCGGTAACACCTATACCTTGACAGGTAATAATACTGAGACTATTACGGGTAATGAAACCTATACCGTGAATGGCAATCAAACGCATCAGCTAAATGGTAATGGAACCTACGCTACCACAGGTACACGTACGACGACAGTTGGTGCGGATGTGAGTGATACCTTTGGTGCTGCATGGACACAGACAGTAGCGACTGCCGTGAATAATAACCATAATACAAGCCGCAATGAAACGGTTAATGGACCATTGGTGTCTTTGGTTACGGGAACAACAACGGAAACGTCTAATGGTAATTGGGACATGATACAGGGAGGCAACTCAATTAAATTGACGGGTGGGACGGATGTTACCATTACCGCACCCACTAAAATTACCTTAAATGCGCCAACGGTGGATATTAATGATACCAAGCATACGAATCAAGGTAATCAGGGTTGGAGTATATATAGCCTGTTTGAAGATACAAAAGGTTTTGAGCTTAAATGGCGAGGCTCAACGAATACTTTTTACTTACAAAAAGCTGATATTGGTATTTATAAAATTGATGCAAAGGTTTTTAAAGATGAGAACTCTGGGCTTAAGCGTGAAGGAGTAATCACCGTTCTTTTTCATGGTGCAGCAGTCTTGGAAAATATGGGCGTTAAGAATCAATTTAATTTACTTTATAACATCATTTAGAAAGCTTGATTAATGCGAAGAATGCATAGTTTTTTTCTCGGTTCTATTCTTAAAGTATGGCCTATCCTATTACTTCTTATTATAGGTTTAATAGGCTGGTCCAAATATTTTGCCAAGCCAGAGAATTTGTCAGAAGACTTTATTGGCTTTTGCATAATGATCATCATCTTCACGACACTTATTTTATTTAATTGTCGCTGGTGGATAGCCACGCCTTATATTGTACGCTGGGGCCATCATGTACCAGCCTTAATCGTAGATACACGGATTAAATCTGACCCTGATAAAGCAGAGAATAGAGATATTTATTTTTATCAACTCGCCTTTAAGGGTGTTGATGGTAAACCTTATCAGCGAACTTCGCTTGAGGCGCGTTATGGTTCAGCCCCTAGCCGCAGTGGTTCGACACCGACTTATCCTAAAGCACTGTTTCTTCGTTACCCCAAAGTAGGCGAAGCTTTTGAAGTGGCTTATCTACCTGGTTTGGAAAAATATGCCGTGATTCTGAATACGGGAGACTCTGAGTTTGCACGAGCGATTCAAGAGGAGCATAAGCAGAAGACAGTTCGGCAACTCGAACACCGAGAAGAACGCGCTAAGCGATTATTAGATATGGATCCCCATAATCAAGAGGCACAAAAAATCCATCAGCAAGCCCATGACGATCTCTATAACTATTGGCAGTTTGATAAACCACCAGTCTTAAAAGAAAAAATTAATGGCACCTTATATTTTTAACGCATTGCTTGCTAATGTAAAAAGCATATCTATACCTTGTAAGGCGATAATGCTGTGACGATTACGGGTAATGAAACCTGTGCCGTGAATTTAATTAATTTGTTCTATGTGGCCTTATGAAAAAATCATTCATTTCTTGAAACGGTTATTTAGAACGGGCCAGGTGAGTTAGGGCAATA
>CAZIKJ010000023.1:0-1668 GCA_964539685.1 uncultured Pelistega sp. | reverse complement strand
GACTCGCACAGTTGGGACTCTTCTGCGGGCGCTGATAGCCCCAATCGCTCAGGTTCCGCACAATCTGCTGGCGCATCACAATCCACATCTGGATCAACATCTGGATCAACATCTGGTAATCAGCAAGAGGCTTACGAACGTGGCTATCAAGAGGGCTACGAACGCGCACGCCAAACACAGAGCGGAGCAAGCAATAGCTCTCGCACTGAAGGAACGGATATGACAAACAAGAACTTTACCTATCTACTGTATGGCTTATTTATCGGTGGCTATTTCACAGGTGGGCTAACTGCCATTGCGGCACTTGTCTTAGCCTATGCTAAGCGCGGTGATGTCATCAATACCATCTACTATAGCCATATGGAAAATATTATCCATAGTTTCTGGGTAGCACTCTTAGTTGGCATCTTTGCCTATTTCTTAATTTTTACGTTTATTCTGGCAATTATTGGTTGGCCACTGATTGTCGTGCTGTTTATCTGGACCTGCTATCGCATGATAAAAGGCTTTCTCCGTATCTCGGACAACCGTGCGTATAACTAAGAGATAGACGCAATTAAACGGTCTCTGAGCAAAAAATAGCGCCCTTATTATGTCAAGGGCGCTATGCTTTTCATGCTTAAGGTACGCTAACATTCAGGCAAGTAGCCGCAAGCTTCATCATGCAAAAAATCAGGGCTGCCTAAGCAGCCCATTATCACCCCAGTTAAACTATCTACCCCTAAATACTACAAGGCGCTTCGTATACACTATCGACCCTTAAATACCGCTGGACGCTTCTCACGGAAAGCCGCCCCACCTTCTTGGTAATCTTCGGTATAACCAAGCTCTCGTTGCGTCTCCGTCTCTAAATTCATCTGCTCTTCTAGCGTCATCTGACCTGAAGAATAGATCAGATTTTTAATCGCCGCATAAGAACGCGTTGGACCATTCGCCAGAGTCTGCTTCATGGCTTCAATCTCACTGCCTAACTGATCATCATCAACCAGTTGCCAGACCAAACCCCACTCTAAAGCCTGTTCTGCCGTAATTGGCTTCGCTAACATAGAAGCCGCCATAGCACGTTGAGTACCAATGATTCTTGGCAAGAAATAGCTAGAGCCTGCATCGGGTGCCAATCCTAATTTGGCAAAAGCCTGCAAGAAACTTGCTGATTTGGCCGCAATGAGGATATCACTCGCTAAGGCTAAACTCACCCCTGCACCTGCCGCTACCCCATTCACAAAGCACACCACAGGAACAGGCAAAGCACGAATCGCAAGCACTAAGGGCTTATAGTTTTTCTCTAAGCTCTCACCCATATCGCGCATCTGCCCTTCAGGCAAGGGCTTACGCTCAGCTAAATCTTGACCCGCACAGAAACCGCGCCCTGCACCGGTTAAAATCACCCCACGTAAATCCACACGTGATTGTAGGATTTTCATCACAGACTTCAGTTCATCATGCATTTGCTGCGTGAAACTATTTAGACGTTCTGGTCTATTTAAGGTAATTAAAGCGACACCTTTATCATATTCAAACTGAATCGTTTCGAACGTATTCTCAATAATATCCATTTACTTATCCCTCTTACCTAAAGTCAAATCACTAGCAAACTAGCGCCTTACTTATATCATTTATTTTAAAATAGCTAATTGGGATAAATGATACACTGAATCGCCATAATGG
>CAZIKJ010000022.1:0-6259 GCA_964539685.1 uncultured Pelistega sp. | reverse complement strand
GACAGACACAGTAGATAGCCAGAGCTCCGTGAATTCTACACTCACCAAGCGTATTATTCCGTGCTTGGACGTGACCGCTGGTCGTGTCGTGAAAGGTGTGAATTTCGTTGAGCTGAAAGACGCAGGTGATCCTGTGGAAATTGCCCGTCGCTACAATGAGCAGGGCGCTGATGAGCTGACCTTTCTCGACATTACCGCGACGAGCGATGGTCGTGATTTGATCTTGCCGATTATTGAGCAGGTTGCTTCGCAAGTATTTATTCCTCTCACTGTGGGTGGTGGAGTTCGTGAAGTGGCTGATGTGCAGCGTCTTTTGAATGTGGGTGCTGATAAAGTTTCAATGAATAGTGCTGCGGTTAATCGTCCAGAATTAGTGCGTGAGTGTGCCGATTATTATGGTTCACAGTGCATTGTGGTGGCGATTGACGCGCGTAAAGTCAGCGCAGCTGGCGAGCCAGATCGTTGGGAAGTGTATACACACGGTGGCCGCAAGGGCACAGGTATTGATGCGATTGAATGGGCCATCAAAATGGCGGAGTTCGGTGCAGGTGAGATTTTACTCACCAGCATGGATAAGGACGGTACCAAGTCTGGCTTTGATTTAGCCCTGACCCGTGCTGTGTCGGATGCGGTTTCGGTGCCTGTGATTGCCTCAGGTGGCGTCGGTAACCTACAGCATCTAGCTGATGGCGTAACCCTTGGTGGCGCGAGTGCGGTACTTGCCGCCAGTATTTTTCACTATGGCGAGTACACCATTGCTGAGTGTAAAGACTTTATGGCTAAACAAGGTATTGCCGTGAGGAGAACAACATGAGTTGGCTCAAAGATGTCGTCTTCGATGATAATGGTTTAATTCCTGCCATTGCCCAAGATTATCAGACTGGTCGTATCTTAATGGTGGCCTGGATGAACCATGAGGCTTTGCAAGAAACCGTGAAGAATCGAGTCGCAGTCTACTGGTCTCGTTCACGTAAGAAACTCTGGCGCAAGGGCGAAGAATCCGGTCATACACAAAAAGTACATGAAGTTCGTTTAGACTGTGATGCGGATGTGATTTTGCTGCGTGTGGAACAAGTTGCGGGTGTGGCGTGCCATACAGGGCGTGAGAGCTGCTTCTATCGTGTGCTAGATTACTCGGATAGCGAGCCACAATGGCGCGAGGTTGACCCCGTGCTGAAAGACCCTGAGTTAATTTATAAGAAGTCAGATGAGTAATAAAAACCCGAGCAGCACCATGTCAGCGCAGAACGCTGTGAACGCCGAGCGTGTGGAGTCAGCAAGTCTAGTGTTATCGAACAGAGAAGTGTTGAGTACTGATGCAGCGAGTGCAGAGGCTTCGACAGCAACAACTGCGAGTGCAGCGAATTCGGCTGTAGAGACGTCGGGCACAGAATTGGCTTTTCTCAGTCTCTTAGCCGATACACTTGAGAGTCGCTTGCCGGCGAATGGTGGTGATCCACAGGGATCTTATGTCGCCAAGTTGTATAGCAAAGCACCTGATAGCTTTTTGAAAAAAGTCGGTGAAGAAGCTACCGAGTTGGTGATGGCCTGTAAAGATCAGGATAAGCAAAAAATTATTGGTGAAACCGCTGATTTATGGTTTCATAGCATGGTCGCTTTAAGTTATTATGGCTTAAGACCCGAGCAGGTTGTACAAGAATTAGCACGTCGTGAAGGCGTGTCGGGACTTGAGGAAAAGGCCTCTCGCCCTAAGGATTAATAGTCACACTGGTTAATACAAACCTTGGGTACTATTTCAGTATATTATGAGTTATCGTTCTAATTTTTTAGGAGTGTAATGTGGGTGGTTTAAGTGTATGGCACTGGTTAATTGTGCTACTAGTGGTTGTCTTAGTTTTCGGCACGAAAAAACTACGTAACGTTGGTGAAGATTTAGGCGGTGCTGTTAAGGGCTTCAAGAAAGGCATGAAAGATGCTGAAGGTGAGCCTGGCCAAATCGCTAATAAAGTTGAAGAGGACGCTAACACCGTTAACGTCGCTAGCAAAGAAAAGTCTGAATAAGCCAAGACTGATAACATCGGATTCGTAAGGAAAGCATGTTTGGTCTGAGTATGGGCGAGCTGATGATTATCGGCGTCGTAGCCCTAATTGTTATTGGTCCTGAACGTCTGCCTAAAGTGGCCCGCACCGTGGGTCACTTGGTTGGTCGTGCCCAGCGTTACGTGACAGATATTAAGTCAGATATCCAGCGAGAGATGGATATTCAGGAGCTGAGCAAGATTAAGGACGACATTCAAAGTGGTGCCCAAGAAATCAAGAGCAGTTTTGAGAAAAGCGTGGCCAGTATTAAGGACCCCTTTGAAGAGATTAAACAAGATTTAGGTGACACCAATAAACAATTAAAGCAAGAACTAGGTGAATTGCCTGATTTGTCTGACCTGAAAAAGCCCCTAAGCGAAACAATTAGCGAAACTGCTACAGCACCGAGCGTAGAAACCGCCCAGGCGCAAGAGTTGGCTGTGGCAAATCAAGTAGACTCAGCAAGCAGTACTTTAGCTGAGAGTCCTACTCCAGCAGTCGCTGCTAAACCACGAGGTGAGCCAGTCTCACCTGTAGCACCTACTGGGTCACCTCTGATGCACGATATGAGCCCACCGAGCGTAGAAACCGCCCAGGCGGAAGAGTTGGCTGTGGCAAATCAAGCAGATGCTGTGGCTGAACCAAGTGTAGAGCCTATAGCTCAGAGAGAGACTGTAGCGACTACAGTGCCAGCGACTGATAAGGTGGTTTCATGAGTAGTCAAACCAATACACCTGAAGTCGAAGAAACCGCACAAACCTTAATTTCACACTTAGTTGAGTTACGCCAACGTCTGCTCTATGCGGTGTTGGCAATTGTGGCGATTTTTATTGTTCTGTGTATCTTTCCAGGCAGTAAACAACTGTATGACTTCCTTGCTGCACCCATGGCGGCTGCCTTGCCTGCTGGCGATAAGATGATCGCCTATGGCGTGATTACTCCCTTTCTGGTGCCCTTGAAAGTGACCCTATTAGTGGCCTTTCTATTGGCATTGCCCTTTGTGCTTTATCAGGCTTGGGCCTTTATCGCACCTGGCTTATATAAGCATGAGAAGCGTCTGATCGTACCCTTGGCAGTGTCTAGCTATCTCCTGTTCTTTGTTGGCATGGCCTTTTGCTATTATTTTGTCTTTAATACGGTCTTCCACTTTATTTCGACCGTATCCCCTGAGTCGATTAACTTTGCGCCCGATATCGAGGCCTATTTAGACTTTGTGATGACCATGTTCTTGGCCTTTGGTTTAACCTTTGAAGTGCCTGTGATTGTGATGGTCTTGGTCGGTACGGGCATGGTGAGCGTGGAGAAATTAAAGAATATTCGTGGCTATGTGATTGTCGGCGCTTTCGTCGTGGCCGCGGTCTTGACGCCACCCGATATTCTGAGTCAATTTATGATGGCGGTACCGCTGATTCTCTTATACGAAGTCGGTATTGTCGCGGCTCGCTTTATCCGTCCTCGTCCCATGGAGCGCGAGGCTGATGAACTAGAAGAGCGTAGTTAAGAGGATAGGGCTTGATAAGCGAAGACGCTTGAGGAAACTCTTTAAGGGCAGGTACTCACTGGGCGATGGTTTAGGCAATATCTCTCTGAAAAGCGTCCACTCGTACCTAATCTGCATAACTAACTAGCAGCACTGAGCTCATTAGGCTTGATTCTAACACTTAGTTAGCTCAGTCTCACTCCTGGTCAGCGTTCTCAGCCTGAGGGCGTTCTGCTAACACCACTTGCAAGTCTACAGGCTTACCCCCACGCAACACCTTTAAGCGAATAGCGGTTTGCGGTGGAATGCTTGCAATATCATGCATCATTTGACTAACACCAGTCACTGGCTCGGTGTTTAATTGAATAATAATATCACCCACCATCAAACCTGCTTTAGCGGCGGGGCCGTTATTAACCATCGAAGCGATAATCACCCCACGGGTTTGTTTTAAATTGAAAGCTTTGGCGATATCCGCGGTCACATCTTGTGGCTCAAGCCCTAACCAACCGCGCCGCACCTTACCATGAGCAATAATCTCATCCATGATTTTTAAGGCGGTTTGGGCTGGTGTTGCAAAACCAATACCTAGAGAACCACTGGAGTCAGACTCTGAGTAAATCGCCGTATTAATGCCGATTAAGCTGCCATCAATATTGATCAGCGCACCCCCTGAGTTACCAGGATTAATCGCGGCATCGGTCTGAATAAAGTTCTCATAAGTGCTAATCCCTAAACCCGTGCGGTTTAAGGCTGAAATAATGCCCATGGTGGTGGTTTGACCTACGCCAAAAGGATTGCCAATCGCTAAAACCACATCGCCCACATGCAAGGTCTGTTGCTCATTCACGCGAATCGGCTTAATCTGCGAGGCATCAATTTTCAGCACGGCTAAATCAGTATCTGGGTCAGCGCCAATAAGCTGCGCACTAAATTTACGCCCATCATCCAAGCCAACCTCAATCGAGTCAGCCGCTTCGACCACATGGTAGTTCGTCAGAATATAGCCTTGGCTCGAGGCAATCACCCCTGAGCCTAAATTAGTCGGGTCATTTAAACGTTTTTGGTCTTGAATAAAAGGCCGTAGAGAGGGGACATCGGGTAAATTCTTAAAAGGCGATACAATATTCTTTGTGGTATAAATATTGACGACTGAGGGCCCAGCGAGCTTTACAGCTTCCGCATAAGAGGTCACCATCGTTGTAATCACAGGGGCTTTTTCAGGCGATTTATCACTGGCTTTTTCAGTATTCTGAACGCCTTCTGCTGACTTGCTTGGAGTGCTTGTGTCAGGCGTCTGTAGCTTCACGGTGGCAGTAGGCACAGGTGGTGGTGGATCTGCAGGCAATAACCAGCCTTTTACCCAGGCAGGACGTAAAGTTGCCGAGACAAAAATGAACGCTAGGCAGATAGCGACTGTTTGAGAAAAAATTAACCAGATGCGTTGCATAAAGGAAAATAAATCAGATGAATCACGTTAGTCGACAAGAGCTGAGTAATTGGTTGGACCATGAATTGCAAATCTACCGTTTTAAAGATTATGCACCAAATGGATTACAACTGCAGGGAAAGCCTTACATAAATAAGATTGTTATGGGGGTCACTGCCTCTAAAGAACTCTTAGAAAAAGCTGCCGCTACACAAGCCGATGCGGTAATTGTGCACCATGGTTGGTTCTGGAAGAACGAGGATGTGCGAATTATTGGCATGAAATATGAGCGTATCGCATTAGCGATAAAACATCAATTAAATGTCTTTGGCTATCATTTGCCGCTTGATGCTCATCCACAGTGGGGCAATAATGCGCAGCTGGCCAAAGTCTTAGGCTTGCGTCCCAACTACATAGACGGCACGCCAGAAACCACGGGTCAGGATGATCTCGTCCGGTTAGGTGCCCCGCCTGAAGGTGTAGAAACCTTAGCTCAACTGACTGAAGTCATTGCTAAGCGCTTGCAGAGAGAACCGTTGTTTATTGGCAACCCAGATACACCGATC
Organism: uncultured Pelistega sp.; assembly: GCA_964539685.1. Lineage (GTDB taxonomy): Bacteria > Pseudomonadota > Gammaproteobacteria > Burkholderiales > Burkholderiaceae_B > Taylorella. The sequence continues at coordinate 744 of CAZIKJ010000022.1, read as the reverse complement.
CAACGTATCGCATGGTGTACGGGTGGCGCACAAAGTTATTTTGACGCCGCGATTTTAGCGGGGGCGCAAGCCTTTATTACTGGTGAGGCTTCAGAACCCGTGTTCCATATGGCTCAAGAAAGTGGTGTCGCGTATTATGCCGCGGGTCATCATGCAACGGAGCGCTATGGCGTACAAGCACTGGGTCTTGCCTTGCAAGCTGAGTTTCCGAGTATTGAGGTGGAGTTTATCGATATTCCTAATCCGATTTAAAGCAAAGCACATGTAAAAGGGCGCTAGCTGAGTGCGCTTGCTGTATTTAGCGCCGAGCCTGGTGCCATATGGACAATAGAAGGACAATGCACTTGATGCTATGTCGATTGGTATCCGAACCTTGTGCCATATGAAAAATACTGTAAGGCATTGGATTTAGGGTCTTTACAAATACATACAGGTGTTGCTAAAAAACCATAAAAAAGAGCGCCGAGATTATCTGGCGCTCTTTTTTGTGGTGAATTCGGTACCTTAAAAAGACTTATTTTTTCAAAGAGTCACGAATTTCACGTAGTAATACAATATCTTCTGGCTCAGGAGTCACTTCAGCCGCTTTTTCAGCTTCAAAGCGTGCACGCGCTTTAGAAATTGCTTTAACGAGTAAAAATACAACAAACGCCAATAAAATAAAGTTAATCATAATGGTGATGAAGTTACCGTAGGCGAATACATTGGCTCCAGCTTCACGTAATGCCTCAAGCGATTGTGGGC
>CAZIKJ010000021.1:0-2870 GCA_964539685.1 uncultured Pelistega sp. | reverse complement strand
GCATGCTCCAGCACCAGTCCCCCAACCTCTGGCTCCTCTGCGGCAGTTCAACTTGATCCCCGTTATCGCGAAACCTTAGTGGCGAATGCTATGATGCTAATGGGTACACCCTATCGCTATGGTGGCAATCACCCTGGTGAGGGTTTTGATTGTAGCGGCTTTGTACGCTATACCGTGGCAGAAACCGCAAAAGCTTCGCTGCCCCGCACTACACGTGATATTGCAGGCGCTACCCGGAAAATTAAAACATCATCGCTCAAGCGTGGAGACTTCGTCTTTTTTAATACCTCTGGTCCTTATACGCATATGGGTATTTACTTAGGTGATAGAAAATTCGTCCATGCTCCCTCAAGCCGCAATCAAGGTGCAGTTCGCATTGACTCTATGGATTCAAAATATTTTTCTAAGCGATTTATGGAAGCACGAACGGCGTTTCGATAAACGGAAAAAGACCGAGTCCACATAGGTAAACTCAGTCTTTTAAATGCTTCAGTGTGTGTTTGAGATAGCTTTGCAATACCAATATACAGCGTCAAAATGGCCTATTTCTCACACTCTCTTATATCGTATGCACTTAAAACTCTTCTTAAGTACATACGTAAACCTCTTGAGTTTAAATCAACACATTCTCACCCGCTTCGTAAATCGCATTCGAGCGACCAACGATAAGTGGATCGATTTTGCCGATAACATTAAGGTCTTTATTACGATAGTTAAAGCGATGTAAAACAAAACGCATCGCATTCAAGCGCGCACGTTTCTTACAGTTTGACTTCACTACGGTCCATGGTGAATCGCTCGTATCGGTATGGTAGAACATGGCTTCTTTAGCTTTGGTATAGTCTTCCCACTTGTCTAATGAGGCCATATCAATCGGTGATAGTTTCCATTGTTTTAATGGATGATTCTGACGCTCACGGAAGCGGCGACGTTGCTCTTCACGACTAACTGAGAACCAGAATTTAATCAAACCAATTCCACTACGCACGAGATTGCGTTCAAACTCTGGCGCCTGACGCATAAACTCTTTGTACTGTTCATCGGTACAGAAGCCCATCACGCGCTCTACACCTGCTCGGTTATACCAAGAACGGTCAAATAGAACAATCTCGCCTGCCGTCGGTAGGTGTTGTACATAGCGTTGGAAATACCATTGACCTAATTCGGTTGTGGTCGGTTTTTGTAGCGCGACAACACGAGCAAAACGTGGGTTTAAGTGTTCCATAAAGCGCTTAATCGTACCGCCCTTACCTGCTGCATCGCGACCTTCGAATAGGATCACGATACGCTGACCTGTCTCTTGCACCCATTGTTGAAGTTTCAATAGTTCAACTTGTAGATTATATTTCTGATACTCGTAATTACGACGAGACATCAAGTAGCGATAAGGGTATGCACCCTCTTCTTGCCAATTGTCTACTAATACAGCATCAGGATTCTCTTCACTCTTTAGATCGAGTTTGCGCTTCTCATCACGTAAAACTTTGAGTAACTCATCACGGTCATCCGCCGATAAGTTCTCTAACATGGCATAGGCTTTAGCGGGTTGATCTGCCTTCTCAGTATTGGCAATCACTTCAGCGATTGAGGCTGCTTTGCCTTCTGTACGTGCGGCAACGCGATCTTTAATCACATTGCGACGAGTTTGCGCTGGTGTGCTACCACTAATCGTGTCACCAGACTTCACTTCTCGAGAAGCTGTGCTCGCACGGGTACTTGTTGAACTCGCTGTCGTGCTGGCGCGTGTGCCCACTTTAGTCGCTGTGGTTTTCTTCACAGCAACTTTTTTCGCGGTAACTTTCTTAGCCGTTGTGCTTGTTGTTCTTGCCGCTTGCGTGCTTGTGGCTTTTTTAGCACTCGCCCTTTTGGCAGCTACTGGGGCTTTTTTCGCTGCCGCTGTGGCAGTAGTGGCAACGGACGCTAAAGAGCTGCTGACTTGATTGTTTGTGCCTTCACTGCTTACTGGATTTGTTGGCTGAGGGTTTGCCGTAGTTTTACGAACCGTCTTTGTACCTGTCGTTTTTGTTACCATTATTGTCCTCGTAGTGTTACGCGAGCTGAACTCACAAATAAAAAAATCTTTATCTCTTTATTATTATCTTTAAAAGTAATCTCTTAACGTCCATATTTTACCCTGCTTTTGCGTCAAAATAATGTTATAAGTTAAACCATTAGAAGATGATTTCATATATAGTCTCTTATGACCGAATGTATGGGTGAATCTTGGCATATCTATATTAAGATTTTGCGAAAACTTACACTATTCTCGATTGAGTACATACTCCTTCATATATGTATTAATAGGCATGATAAATGATGATTAAAAACACACTGAGCATTGCGGGCGTTGACCCTTCAGGTGGTGCGGGTGTCCTTGCCGATGTCAAAACCATGAGCGCATTAGGTACCTACGCCACAGCAGTCATTGCTGCTTTGACCGCGCAGAATACCCAAGCGGTGACAGGCATTCAGACGGTTCCGCCTGATTTTATCGCCTTGCAAATTGATACCTTATTTGATGATGTGCGGATTGATGGCGTAAAAATCGGCATGTTAGGTGAGGCCAAAGTCAGCCAGATCGTCAGCGATAAAATTGCCCAATATCAACCTCCTTTCGTTGTTTTAGATCCAGTGATGGTAGCGAAAAGCGGTGATTTATTATTAGCTAAAGAAGCGGTGGCTAGCTTACTTGAGGGACTCGTTCAGCAAGCCCATATGATTACGCCCAATTTGCCAGAATCAGGTGTGATGCTTCGTCAAAGAGCACCTGAAACCGTCAAGGAAATGTACGCTACTGCCGAACGTTTGCACAAGCTCATGAGTGATAAAGATGAGCGCTGGGTGCTCCTCAAGGGTGGTCACCTCAGTAC
>CAZIKJ010000020.1:0-3221 GCA_964539685.1 uncultured Pelistega sp. | reverse complement strand
TAAACAAGGAATCGACATATTATAAGTTATACGTATTTACATAATAATTAGCGTAGACGTACCAAACTATGGATCTCACCTCTATTCCTCTAAGTGACGCACTTAAGGCTATCAATCCCAGATGGATTAAGCTACGCGACTCATTCCTATTGGGTGAGCAAGTACCCTGTCAGCGTGATCTTGAGAATCTTATTATTGACCTTCTGCCTGGATTGAACGCCATGGAACAAGAAGGTCGAATTTTTTCTGCTTGGTCTTTAGAGACGATTTTTTTAGACACTCATCACCGAGCTCACTTATTACCTGGCTATTCTACCCCGCTTGAAAAACAGCACGCACCTGAATCGCTCTATGTGGGTTTTGCTGCTTTAGAGCAATACACCCTGCATGCTAGCTACCCCTTAGGCACACATACCGATGTGTATGGTTTGGCAATGGTCTTACGAGCCATTATTCTACGTCTTATTCCTAGTCCTGCCATTGATCGCTTAGAGCAAGAAATTGAGCCAATCAGCAATATTAATCCACCCGGTTTCTCACGCCTCTTTTTGCGCACCCTTGATCATGCCAGCGTCTTACAATATACCGAGCGTCTAAAGACTATGCAAGAGTGGGCACAGATGTTAAATCTTGTTGGCCCTACCCCCGAGGATTTAATCGACCGTCTTCATATTAATTATGCACATCTACTCCAGCAACAATATATATTGCTGCAGCAGCAAGCCAGTAAAAATGCATTTTTCGACCGTGACAATGTTCAACCCAAGCGTCTTTACTCATACCGCGCCCCACAGGCCCCTGTCTTTAGCTCACCGTATCAAGCTCGTCAGAATACGGGGCTCATCTTGGGTCACCAAGAACCTATCATCAAAGACATCTCCCCTGCGCAGACGCCTAGCACGATAGAGCAAGCCTTAACCGATAAAGAATGGACGCAACAGCGCAAGCGCTCCGCATCCATGGTACCAGTGAACGCACAGAATAAAACCACAAGCCGATCTGCTCGTAAACCACAAGCTCAAACAAAGCGCCAAGGCCCACGCTGGGGTATGCCAATCTTACTTGCTAATATTGTCATTGCTTGTACGAGCATTTATTTTGTTGTTTTTCATCAATCTTCCGCACCTGAGCAAGTCATTGCGCAAGCGGAACTAACCGCCGCTGAGCAACAAGAGCGAGACAGAGTGCTTGCGGCACAGCGCCAACAAGAACAAGAAATAGCAGCGCAACGACAACGAGAGTTAGCCGCCGCTGAGCAACAAGAACGAGACAGAGTGCTCGCGGCACAGCGCCAACAAGAACAAGAAATAGCAGCGCAACGACAACGAGAGTTAGCCGTAGCTGAGCAACAAGAACGAGACAGAGCGCTCGCGGCACAGCGCCAACGTGAGCTTGCGGAAGCCGAACAGCGTCAGCGCGAACTCGCCCAAGCAGAGTAAAAAGCGGCTGAGCAACGTCAGCGTTCATTGAGTGCATCACAACAAGAGCGGCGCACTCAGTCTGAGAATACCAGCCAAAGAGAGCAAGAGCTTGCGCGAACACTACGTAATCTCGATAATCGTCCTGCTACCAATACGGCAATCGCCTCTGCTCCTCCCACACCGGCGGCACCAAGCTCAAGCTCTCCGACTCCAGGAGCAACTAACACGACACGTGCCCCGACTACACCACCCCCGACTGCCCGGGCAACAGCACATGTTGGCACTATTCGCTTTAATATTCGTCCCTGGGGTAATGTCACCATTAATGGAACTAATCACGGTGCCAGTCCACCCTTGACGAATCTGCGCCTAGCGCCTGGTACTTACAATGTGCGTATAGAGAACGGTAACTTCCCTGCTTTTACGACATCAATTACAGTCTCGGCAGGACAGAGCACAACCTTGTCCCATGGTTTTAGACGTTAGTGAGAACTCACTGGCTTACATCCAACCGACTAAGCGTAAGCTGGCGATACCGATAGCGGCAACTGGCATGGCCCCAATTGTCGTGAGACCAACGATATTTGCTGCAGCGACATCGTTCGCCCCCATGGCTTTGGCCATGACATAACTCGCCGCAGCCACTGGAGTAACACTCATCAGAAAGAAAACCCCCATGGACATTCCATCTAGACCAAATGCGAGCCCTGTCACAACCGCAACAAGAGGAGCCACAAATAGGCGACCTAAGCTAGACCATAAGGACACATCGGAAACCTTGAATAAGCTACGGATATCTAAAGTAGCACCAGCACAAATTAAAGCCAGTGGCAAAGCCAAAACCGATAGATAACGACCTGTTTCCGCTAACAGCGGCGACACTGGCACATGCAACGCTCTCGCTACTAGGGCAAGCACAATTGCAATAATCAAGGGATTTGTTATTATCTGACGAACCATCGCCATGGGATAGAACTTACCATCTTTAGATGAAGCACGACTTAAAGTTAAGACCGCTAAAATATTAAAAACTAGCGTGATAACACCACCATAGACAGCTGCCATCGCAACCCCAGGCGCACCATAAGCGCTAGAGACGAAGGCCAAGCCCATAATCATTAAATTCGCGCGATATACACCCTGTACAAAGACACCCTGATCACGTACATCTTTCACTTTCCATCGCGCTACAATTTCAGCACCAATAAATAAAACAAGACTGGAAACAATGCCTGCTAGGATGAGGTTGAGTTGATCCGCAACATCAGACTTATTCGCATAAATACTAAAAAACAAGAGTGCTGGCATAGAATAGTTAAAGACAATCTTCGAAGCCTGATCACAAAACCGCGCATCTACTTGCCCACTACGACGCAAATACCAACCAAGAACCAACAACAAAATACTCGGCAATGTCACTGATAAAGCGAAGAGTGCCGCATCTAAAATTGAGCCCGTCATACAGAAAGTAACCTTAAAAACTTTTTAAAAAATAATACTGAACCTACCCCATTCTTAACACAGCCCGAAAGTAGAATGTGCTCTTAACCTGTAGTTGACAGGACTTAAGCGTTCCAACGACTCATGAGGTCTTTCGGTATTATAAATGGTTATCCACTCTTCAGTATACCAACGAACCTGCTCTAGTGTACTGAAGAGGTGCATATTCAACACTTCTTCGCGATAGGTTCGATTAAATCGCTCGATATAGGCATTCTGGTAAGGGCAACCAGGTTCAATAAAATCAATCATAATGCCGTGTCGTTCTGCCCATTGCATAAAAATCTGTGACGTAAACTC
>CAZIKJ010000019.1:0-3632 GCA_964539685.1 uncultured Pelistega sp. | reverse complement strand
CAGGGACGCCAATCGCAATATGGCCATAGGCTGTACCCATCTCATAGCTGTCTTGACCATAGTTATAGGTAAGCTCTAACTCAGCCTGCTCAGGATTCGCGGCAAAGCCTAAGAAGGCAAGATCATATTTGTATTCAGGATTCGACGATGTGCGGATGAGTTTCATGCCAATGACTTTGGTATAAAACTCGATTGAGCGTTCTAAATTGCCGACGCGTAACATGGTGTGTAGAAATTGCATGGAAGGTATCCTTTACTCTTGAATTAATCACATGTGCTGAAAGAACGACGAAATCATAAAGTCTGATAAATAAACTACTAAGTTTTAGTTCCCAGCAGATTCCTTATTATAAGCCTTCTCACTATTAATCACAGGCCTCATTTGATACGACAAGACCGGAGTTGCGTTTTTATGCTTAATCGCAGGCATCAATTCGATGAGCCCGCAGTGCCTTTTTGATGGGTTCATAATTGGGCATCAGGCGTGCCACTTCAGCCCAGAACTTGGGACTGTGGTTCATCTGTCGTAGGTGAGCGAGCTCGTGGGCGATGACATAATCGATCTGCTCGCGGGGGAAGTGAATCAAGCGCCAGTTAAGGCTTATCACCCCACGGCTATTACATTGTCCCCAACGAGTACGAGCTCGGCTAATCCGCCAAGCATTGGGTTGAGCTTGCTTATGTTCGGCAAACCAAGCTAAGCGCTCTGAAAACCATTGCTGAGCACGCGATTCAAGCCAGAACTGTGCGTGTTGTTTAATCAGGGCCGAATCAGCATTCAGCGCTATAGGCAGAATTAATTGGTCACTACCACATGGCGCATGATAATTGCCTTGATAACGCGGCGCTATGGCTGTTGGGTCTGCTGCAAGCGTAATAGCCTGGCCTAAGTACTGAATGGTTTGCCCTAGACGCCAATCATTAATGGCTTGCACGACTTGACTGGCTAAGCGTGCTCGAGTCTTCTGAATCCATTCGGCATGTTGTTGGATAAAAGATTCAATGGCACGGGTAGGGGTGTGCCACGGCGCATTGACTTGAATTGCATCGCCAGTCACTTTGAGATTTAAGGTACGGCGCTTACTGTACCGTAGTGCGTATTCAAAAACCCCTGCTGGGGTGCTAATCGTACACAGATTACTCATGCCTTTTTATTGGCCTGTTTGCTCAGAGCTTATGTCTGCATGCACTGTGTTATCAGTAGTATCCGTCGCGTCATTTGTATTAGCAGTCGCTGCATTCGTTGAGCTTATTGTAGTAGCAACAAGGCTTTTATCATCAGTGCTTGTTTTATTAATAACGTTGTTTGGAGCGCTTGCATCCTTGGCATGAGTACTTACCTGAGCAGCGCCTTGATAACCCTCAGGAGCAGGGTGTATATCAGGATTTAATTCATGTACCTTGCTTTCAATCCAGAACTCAACTTCTTTATTGAGCTCTTCAGGGGTCTTGCCCGCTGACTCAATGGGTGGGCCAAACCAGACGGTGACTAAACCTGGTTTTTTAATATAGGCCTGACGCGGCCAGCATAAACCAGCATTATGAGCAATAGGAATCACTGCAGAACCTGTGTGCACCGCCAAGCGTGCGCCACCTTGTTTGTAGCGGCCCTTTTGACCTACTGCCACGCGTGTGCCTTCGGGGAATAAGATGACATTGCGATTCTCTTTCAGGTATTTAGAACCAATTTCAATGACCTGCACCATGGCATCTTTACCTGCATTACGATCGATTGAAATCTGGCGTAAGCTAGCCAATCCCCAACCGAAGAAGGGCACGTAGTTCAGCTCTTTCTTATACACGAAGGTTGAAGATTGTTTGAGGTAAACCGGGATAAATAAGGTTTCCCAAGCAGATTGGTGTTTGCTCAAATAAATCGCCGCATGCTCGGGGATATGCTCTGCGCCTTTTACTTCATATCTTATGCCTAAAATATGTTTAGCAGCCCAAACCATACCTCGGGGCCATTGTATGATGACTTTCCAGCGCCACTTGAAAGGCAGGATATAAATCACGCCCGCTAAGGTGCCAAAAAAAATCGTATAAAAGGTTTGGAAAATAAAAAATAGGGTAGAGCGCAGAATGTTCATTTTATTCTTCGAGTAATTCATCAGCGATAGCTGCAAGGTCCGCACGAATTTGTGTGCGCTTAGGTAAACCACCTGTGGCTTGTGTTTTTAAACCATTGCCTGTTAGAACCAGATAGGGACTAAAGCCGGCACTGGCGGCAGCTTGTAGATCACGCAATGAGTCTCCCACGGCAATCATGCCATGCGGTCTAATTTCATAGCGACGGATAATGTCTTGAAACATGCCAGGGGCGGGCTTGCGGCAATTACAGCCCTCATCAGGATGATGTGGACAGATAAAGAAAGCATCAATCTTCGCCCCGAACTCTCGTAATCCCGCTTGCAGTTTTTCATGCATGGCATGCAGATCGTGGATCGTAAATAAACCACGACCTAAGCCAGACTGATTGGTGGCAACCACAACCTTATAGCCCGCATGATAGAAGCGTGCGATGGCTTCTAGACTGCCGGGTAGGGCAATCCATTCATCGGCAGTTTTGACAAACTCACTGCTATCTTGGTTAATGACGCCATCACGGTCTAAAACTATCAGCTTCATTGTGCAAGTTTGGCTAAGTCAGCGACCAAGTTCATGGTGCTGTGTAGTTGATTTAAGAGAGCTAAGCGATTATTGCGTACGGCTAAATCGTCGGCCATCACCATCACATCATTAAAGAAGTTATCCACGGCATCACGCGTCTGTGCTACGGTCTGTAAAGCTTGGGTAAATTCGGCTTTGGCAAAGTGGGCTTGTGCTAACGGCTCGACCTGGGCAATCTGCTCAGCTAAAGCTAGCTCTGCAGGTTCGGTTAAGAGTTGCTTATCGACTTGTGCTAAATTACCTTCAACTTTCTTGAGTAAATTACCAATACGCTTATTCGCAGCGGCTAAGCTTTGCGCTTCAGGTAAGTTGCTAAAGTGGCTAACCGCTTGAACACGAGCATTCACCTCGTCTAGATCAGGATTCAGCGCTAAGACGGCATCAACGACTGAGCGATCGTTCTCGGTATTGAGTTGGTTGCGTAAGCGTTCATAGATAAACTCTTGAACCTCAACGGCGGTGTTCTCAGCCAGCGTAATCGTCGCATCTTGGGCGAAGATGCTTTGTGCGTAAGCGAGTAATTCATTTAAACGCAATTTATTTTCATGCTTAAAGTAATCAGCTTCGTTAAGACGATCAAATGCACTGATAATGCCCAGTGCTGCACGACGTAGAGCATAAGGATCACGCTCACCAGTCGGCACCAAGCCAATGCCCCAAATACCCACTAAGGTCTCAGTACGTTCAGCAATAAACAGAATCGCACTAATGAGATTATCTTCCGTGATCGCTTTATCGTAACGTACTTGATATTGTTCAGCTAGAGCGGTCACCACAGCTTGTGGCTCATTATCGCCTTGAGCATAATAGGCACCAATCACGCCTTGTAGTTCTGGGAACTCACCGACCATATTTGAGGTGAGGTCAGCTTTAGCTAAGTGAGCCGCGCGGTCGGCTAAGGTATTATCAGCACCAAGCTTATCAGCGATATAGCGCGCAATGCTACGGACGCGCTCTACGCG
>CAZIKJ010000018.1:0-4185 GCA_964539685.1 uncultured Pelistega sp. | reverse complement strand
AGAACACCACGCCAGAACAGATGAAGATGTTCCTCACGCGTATTGGCTTTGGCAGTAAAGCCGTGATTACAGGCGACCCTAGCCAAGTTGACTTACCACGTGGCCAACGCAGTGGCTTAAGTCACAGCTTGAGCGTATTATCTGGTGTGCAAGGAATTGCCGTGAGCCAATTTACCAGTAAAGATGTAGTACGTCATCCCTTAGTGGGACGCATTATTGATGCCTATGAAGCAGCCGAAGCCGCTGCAGGAGAATCTCATCGTGCCTGAACTACAACTTAGCGTGCAATACGCTACGCCAGTCCCCGAACTGAGTCGCCAACAAGTGCGTGCCTGGGTGGTGCGTGCTCTGAATAGTGCTTATGCGCAGGATGAACATGAGTTTGAGAGCGCAGAACTCAACCTACGCTTTGTGGATAGCGACGAAGCCCTAGCACTTAACCGAAGCTACCGTGACAAAGACTACGCGCCGAATGTTTTAAGCTTCGAATATGGTGTAGACCCATTAGGCACTCTTCGTGGTGATATTGTTATTTGCTGGCCCATATTGCAAGCCGAAGCTAAGGAACAAGGTAAGTCCGCTAAAGATCATGCCGCGCACTTGGTCGTTCATGGCACATTACATACGCTGGGTTATGATCATCTCGATGATGAGCAAGCCGAACATATGGAAGCCTTAGAAATCGCTATTTTGCAGCAAATGAAGATCGCCAACCCCTATATTTAAACGCGATATTTCAATACGATTTAGACGCGATTTAAGTGCGCGCCTAGCTCTGCTCGCCAAGCCAATCAAGTTTGCGAATATCTCTAAGCCCTTCACTTCGCCCACCTGCTTAGCTAAAATTCATGGTTAACCCTTGAGTTTTGAGAAAAGCATTTTGAATATTTAAGTTTTTTGTCAGTTTTAATCAAAAAGTCTTAATTTTAGGTTATTCTAAAAGTCCCTTAACTAGACGTCCAGAGATGTCAACAGATCCTTATCCGTCCGCGGCCGAATCGGACTCAAAAACGGCCTCTAAAACCAGTTTCTCTAACAAGCTCCTTACGCGCATGAAACAATTGTTAAAGCGCAAAGAGCCCGAAGATAGAGAAGATATCCATGAGCTCTTGAATGCCGCTCACGAACGTGAAATCATCGACGATGATGTGCACGCCATGGTGTTGGGTTCCATCTCTTTCGCTGAGAAAATTGTCAGCGATATCATGGTTTCTCGCTCCAAGATGGATATGGTGGATATCAACCAGCACATTCCTGAGCTTGTTGATTTCATTATCAATACAGCCCACTCTCGCTTCCCTGTATATGAGGGTGAGCGCGATAATGTGATTGGTTTACTCTTGGCCAAGGATCTCTTACGCCATCTCACAGACCCCACAATTACGGTACGTGAACTCATCCGACCCGCTTACTTTGTTCCTGAAACCAAAGACCTCAATAATCTCCTACAAGAATTCAAGAAGACCCGCAATCATATCGCCATCGTTATTGATGAGTACGGCAGTGTCACGGGATTAGTGACGATGGAAGACGTGCTTGAGCAAATCGTTGGGGACATTGAGGATGAATACGACGAAGAAGCTGAGCAATCCGTATTCCCTGAGTCCGACACGAGTTGGCGCATTATGGGTAGCACAGACATTTGCACCTTGAATGAAATCATCCAGAGCGAAATCCCCGAAGACGAGTACGATACCATTGGCGGCTGGTTAGCTTCAGAGCTTGACCATATCCCTCGTCGTGGCGATACATACGACTTCCAGGACTTACGCTTTAAGGTATTGCGTGCCAATGAAAAGCGCGCTTTATGGATTCATATTCGACGCCTACCTAAAGCATCCCCAGAATCGACCTAATCCGTCAAAGAAGACTTTATGTTCTATTTACTTTTAGTAGCAGCAGGATTACTCCATGCGCAAAGTTTTGCAGCAGGTGTTATTCCTGCTGTTTTTCTGCCTTATGCTCAGCTATTCAGTCTGGCGGTCTTGTTTTTCGGCATTATGCGTGCCGCCTCTCGCAAGCAAGCCATCGCTTTTACCTTTATTTTTGGCTTAGCGAATTTCTGCTCAGGCATCTACTGGCTCTATATCAGCATGCATACCTATGGGCATATGATTGGTGCACTTGCCGCCACAGCCGTGTTCTTGCTGTCATTTTATCTTTGCTTATACCCAGCATTAGCGGCCTATCTCTATCGACTACTCGATCAACGTCCGCGCTTTTTTAGTGCCTTCATCCTCGCCGCCACCTGGGCGCTCGGTGAATGGTTACGCGCGACAGTATTCACTGGCTTTCCTTGGCTCAATATCGCCTACGCTCATGTTGATGGCCCACTCAGTGCTTGGGCGCCGATTATCGGGGCTTACGGGGTAGCCTTCATCGTCGCCTTACTCTCGGCCTTAATCGCCTTAACCTTGCACCATTGGCGCTTGAAAAAGCAAGCCGCATTATATCTGTTATGCACCATAGGCATTTTTGTCGCCAGCTCGCTTTTGAAGCCTATCAATTGGTCACAACCGATAAATGAGCCGATTTCAATCCGACTTATTCAGGGTAATATCGATCAAGCAACGAAATTTAACCCACAAGAGATGTTCGCCAGTATGTGGGAGAATTTTGAACTCGCCTTACTGCCTCCATCCGATGAACAGCACCCACCGCGGATTGTTATCTTCCCTGAAACCATTATTCCGAGCTTCCAGAACCGCATGGATCCGCAATTCTGGCAATCTGTGATAAATATGGCCGCTGCTCAAGGCGCAGAATTTTTTATTGGTGCTCCTTACTTTGCGGAGCATAATGGTCAGCCTTACTTTGCTAATAGTATCTTAGCGATTAACGGCAACACCCAAGTGGATGACCTATATAATGCGAGCCAAGCCATTAAGCGCTATGATAAACAACACCTCGTGCCATTTGGCGAGTTTATTCCTTTCGGTTTTCGTTGGTTTGTTGAGGCGATGAGTGTGCCATTGGGCGACTTTAATCGCGGCGCAACACGACAACAAAACTTTATTGTTGAACAACATGTTCTAGCACCGAATATTTGCTATGAAGATATTTTCGGCAATGAGCTATTACCTGCTCTATTTCCTCACGAAGGAGACCCTGGCGCCTCAATCTTATTTAATGTAAGTAATCTGGCCTGGTTTGGTAATACCTATGCGCTTGGGCAACACTTGCAGATGGCACGTATGCGCGCACAAGAAACGGCACGCCCTATGTTGCGCGCAACCAACACCGGGGCAACAGCAGCCATCGATCAATACGGTAATGTTGTTTCTTCGCTACCGAATGCCGTGCCTGGAATCTTAGATGTTCTAGTACAAGGCACGGAGGGTTACACCCCTTATGCTCGAGCAGGCAACACACCCATACTGTTGTTAATTGGACTCATTCTGCTATTAAGCTTACGACGTAAGCTATTTTCTCGTCATTCCGTAGTTATACAGCAACAAAAGTAGTTTATAAACCCTCTTTCCTTGACAGAGTTATGCTTATACCTGTAATATCCTATTTTTCCTCGGTGGCTTAGGCTAACTTAGGAAATAAGAATTATGCATTACATGGGGGTATAGCTCAGCTGGGAGAGCGCTTGCATGGCATGCAAGAGGTCAGCGGTTCGATCCCGCTTATCTCCACCAAACAACTTATTGAAAATATTTTTAATAAAGTGCTTGCATAATTCTACAGCTGTGTTATAGTTATGAACTCAACACAGCGACAGATTAAAGAAATTTAATCGAGATGTTGAACGATAATTAAGAATACCAACTTCCTAATTATTGAGTCCGAAGTCCCCTTCGTCTAGAGGCCTAGGACACCACCCTTTCACGGTGGGTACAGGGGTTCGAATCCCCTAGGGGACGCCAAACAACTTGTTTGGATTGCAGTACACTAAGTAGTAAACCGCTGCGGAGCGGTAGTTCAGTTGGTTAGAATACCGGCCTGTCACGCCGGGGGTCGCGGGTTCGAGCCCCGTCCGCTCCGCCACAAATTCCTAAAGAGCCTCTTGTTTATCAAGAGGTTTTTTTATGTCTGCCATCTAAGAGCACCTCGTCTAAGGCTGTATGCCCCCCATTTTTAGGAACACCTTTTAGTGGAATGATATGGATTTTAAGCCGCTTTAAGTCGCGGGGGTACACCTCCTATAGCCATGTTAGGCCGTACGTTATTATACTGCCA
>CAZIKJ010000017.1:0-4532 GCA_964539685.1 uncultured Pelistega sp. | reverse complement strand
TCTTTATATGCACGGGCCTGAGCTTATTCGCCTAGGTGCCGAGATCTCCCTTGATGGTCATACGGCGGTGGTGAATGGGGTGGAACGCTTATCTGGTGCCAAAGTTATGGCCACCGATTTACGTGCATCAGCCAGTCTTGTGATTGCAGCCTTAGCGGCCCAAGGCGAGACGATTATCGATCGTATTTATCATCTAGACCGTGGCTATGCCCGTATGGAAGAGAAACTAAAAGCCGTAGGCGCCAATATTGAGCGCATCTCAGGAGCATCAGCATGAGCGATAATCAACTGATTACCCTAGCACTTTCCAAGGGGCGTATTTTTGAAGACACTGTGCCCTTGCTAGAAGCTGCGGGAATACAGGTCGCAGAAAGTCCTGAATCCTCGCGAAAGTTGATTTTACCGACAAGTGACCCCAATTTACGTTTGTTGGTGGTACGCGCTTCGGATGTGCCCACCTATGTGCAATATGGTGCCGCCGATTTAGGTATTGCAGGCAAAGATATCTTATATGAGCATACTCAGGAACATCCGGGTGGTTTATATCAGCCGATTGACTTGGATATTGCCAAGTGTCGCTTAGCTGTCGCTGTGCGAGAAGGCTTTGATTACGAGGCAGCGGTGCAGCAAGGAGCGCGTTTACGTGTTGCGACTAAATATGTCAACGTCGCTCGTGAACACTTTGCCCGCAAAGGCGTATATGTTGATATCATTAAGTTATATGGTTCGATGGAATTGGCGCCTTTAGTCGGTTTGGCCGATGCGATTGTTGACGTGGTCTCCACTGGTGGCACGTTGCGCGCGAATAATTTGGTCGAAGTGGAAGATGTCTGGCCCGTATCCTCCCGTCTTATTGTCAATCAAGCTTCATTGAAAACCCGTGGCGCTTTATTGCAACCTTTACTCGATGCTTTTGCTAAAGCATCCACATCTGAATAATTATGAGCAAATTAATTAATCGTTTAGATTCTACAGAGGCTGGTTTCCAGCAAGCATTGGCGAATCTTTTGGCATTTGAAGCAAGTCAAGATGATGCGATTGAACAAGCTGTCGCGGATATTCTGAAGCGCGTGAAGCGTGAGGGCGATGCCGCTGTATTGGAATTTTCACGTCGCTTTGATCATGTGCAGGCTCAGCAGATGAGTGATTTAGAGATCTCACTGGAAGAGTGTCAGCAAGCCTTAGCATCACTGCCCGCAGCGCAGCGTGAAGCGCTAGAGCAAGCGGCTGAGCGTGTGCGTCTGTATCATGAACGTCAACAAGCCAGCTCTTGGACCTATACCGAAGCTGATGGGACAGTGCTAGGTCAGAAAGTTACTCCTATGGATCGTGTGGGACTGTATGTGCCTGGTGGTAAAGCCGCCTATCCTTCATCAGTTTTGATGAATGCCATGCCGGCGAAAGTCGCGGGAGTGCAAGAAGTGGTGATGGTGACGCCAACCCCGAATGGTGAGCGTAATCCTATTGTTCTCGCAGCTGCTGCAGTGGCTAAAGTTGATCGCGTGATAGCGATTGGTGGTGCGCAGGCCGTTGCGGCCTTGGCCTATGGCACAGAGAGCATCGCTCAGGTGGATAAGATTGTTGGCCCAGGTAATGCCTATGTTGCCGCCGCCAAGCGTCGTGTCTTTGGCGTGGTCGGCATTGATATGGTTGCTGGCCCTAGTGAAATCTTAATTATCTGTGATGGCTCAACCCCTGCAGATTGGATTGCGATGGACTTGTTTTCACAAGCCGAACATGATGAACTGGCACAAGCCATTTTATTATGCCCTGATCAAGTGTATCTGGATGCGGTTGAAGCCTCAATTGCACGTCAATTGCCACAGATGCCACGCCATGAGATTATTGCTACAAGCTTAAAGAATCGCGGTGCCTTAATTAAGGTGAAAGACCTTGATGAGGCCTGTGAAATTGCGAATTATATCGCCCCTGAGCACTTAGAAATCTCAACCCAAGAGGCGGCTCAATGGGCGGACAAAATCCGCCATGCTGGCGCGATCTTTATGGGTCCTTATAGTTCAGAATCCTTAGGGGATTACTGCGCGGGCCCCAATCACGTGCTGCCGACATCGCGTACGGCACGCTTTTCTTCACCACTCGGTGTGTATGACTTTCAAAAGCGCTCAAGTTTAATTCAAGTATCAGAACAAGGTGCACAAAGCCTTGGTCAGATAGCGAGTAAGTTGGCGCATGGAGAAGGCTTGCAAGCGCATGCCAAAAGTGCAGAATACCGCTTTACATCTACGGGAAAATAATTATTATGCGTTGTGCTGACGTTGTTCGAAATACCAATGAAACTAAGATTAAAGTATCTATCAATATTGATGGCACTGGTAAACAGTCGATTAATACAGGTGTGCCGTTCTTAGATCATATGATTGATCAAATTGCTCGTCATGGTTTGATTGATATTGATATTGAATGTGATGGCGATACTCATATTGATGATCACCACAGTGTGGAAGATGTTGGTATTAGCCTAGGTATGGCGATTGCCAAAGCAGTTGGTGATAAGAAAGGCATGACCCGCTATGGACACTCTTATGTTCCTCTAGACGAATGCTTATCACGCGTTGTCATCGACTTCTCAGGTCGTCCAGGCTTACAGTTTCATGTGCCCTTTACTCGCGCCATGATTGGTCGCTTTGATGTGGACTTAGTGCAAGAGTTCTTCCAAGGGTTTGTGAATCATGCGTTGGTGACGGTACATGTGGATAATATCCGCGGTATCAACTCGCACCACCAAGCTGAGACCGTATTTAAAGCCTTTGGTCGTGCCTTGCGTATGGCCATGACGCAAGATCCACGAATGACAGGCGTGATTCCGTCAACCAAGGGTGTACTCTAATTGCCAAAAGGCACTGGTCTTTTGATGAGATTAAGCGTTGGAACAGAGGCGCTTGAACCATGGAACGGCTAGGCCTTTTAAGCCTTGAATTTTTAACCCCTTTAGTGCCTGCAAGCACGATACATATATGAAATCATCCACGATAGCTATCGTAGATTACGGCATGGGCAATATTTACTCGGTTGCCCGTGCTTTACAATACGCGGCCCCACAGGCTAGTATCAAATTGGCTACTGAGGCCAGCCATATCGATCATGCCGATCGCGTTGTGCTTCCTGGTCAAGGCGCTATGCGCGATTGCATGTTGAACCTAGAACGTTCTGGTTTACAAGACGCCTTACTTAAGGCCGCGAAGAACAAGCCATTATTTGGTGTCTGCGTTGGTGAGCAGATGTTATTTGAGCGTAGCGCCGAGGGCGATGTTCCTTGTCTCGGCTTATTCTCAGGGACAGTAGAACGCTTTGCAGGCCCCGCTTTTGCAAAACCTAGTCAAGAGCAGGGCGGTGAGCAATTGAAAGTGCCGCATATGGGCTGGTCACAAGTTCAACAAACCATTGATCATCCCCTCTGGCGAGGCATCCCTGATCATAGTTATTTTTACTTCGTGCATAGTTACTATGTCGTGCCAGCGCTTGCTGAGTTGAGCGTTGGACAAACCTTGTATGGCCACGATTTCACCTGTGCCGTAGCCAAAGATAATATTTTTGCGAGCCAATTTCATCCCGAAAAAAGTGCGGATGTTGGCTTACATTTATATCGCAATTTTGTGGAATGGGAGATTTAGCGAACAGTCCATCATTAAAATGCGTTATAAATACACTTTACAGACAAGCGAAGGCCTGAGTTAATCACGCTTACGCTTGGTTTTTAAAACTACCTTTATTGATTTTTTAATCTTATATATTGCTATGTTGCTAATCCCTGCAATTGATCTTAAAGATGGACGCTGCGTCCGTTTACGTCAAGGCGAACTTCATGACGCCACTGTATTCTCTGATGACCCGAGTGCGATGGCACTCCAATGGCTAGAGCAAGGCGCTCAACGCTTACACCTCGTTGACCTGAATGGTGCCTTTGCAGGTAAACCGAAGAATGCTGCCGCCATTAGCAGCATTATTAAAGCGGTTAACGACGAAATTCCCGTGCAAATCGGCGGTGGAATTCGTGATATGGAGACCATTGAGCGTTATTTAGACTTAGGCGTGGAATACGTTATTATCGGTACCGCAGCGGTGAAGGATCCCGTATTCTTACAAGATGCATGTACGGCTTTTGCAGGACACGTGATTGTCGGTCTGGATGCGAAAGATGGTAAGGTGGCCACCGATGGTTGGAGTAAGATTACTAAGCATGAAGTGATTAGCTTGGCTCAGCGCTTTGAAGACTTCGGCGTAGAGTCGATTATCTATACCGATATTGGTCGTGACGGCATGTTAAGTGGTGTGAATATTGAAGCCACCGTGCGTTTGGCGCAAGCCGTGAATATCCCGATTATTGCCTCGGGTGGTGTGACGAATTTAGACGATATTAAAGCCTTATTAGAAGTTGAACTCGAAGGCGTTGAAGGCGTTATTCTCGGTCGCAGCATTTATGAAGGCACATTGAACTTTGAACAAGCGCAAGCGTTTGTCGATGAATACGAGGAAAGCAATTGAGCCAAAGCAATAGCCAAGATCAGGCAAGT
>CAZIKJ010000016.1:0-6322 GCA_964539685.1 uncultured Pelistega sp. | reverse complement strand
GGCTCATCCATAAAATTAGTTCTTCAGAGAGGCGAGAGATATGGGTCATTGCCAAACTAACCGCCGCACAGAACTCAATAGCAAAGTCACGATCTGAAACTGCATCTAAAGAGTTACGACATACGCCATCAAAACCTAATGACTGAGCAACACGCTCACGATCGATAGGGTAGGAAGTGCCAGCAAGAGCAGCGGCACCTAGAGGCAATTGGTTAACGCGCTTGCGGCAATCTTGTAATCGTAGGTAATCGCGCTCAAACATCTCTGCATAGGCTAAGAGATGGTGCCCGAAAGTCACTGGCTGTGCCACTTGTAAATGGGTGAAGCCAGGTAAGATCGTAGTGTGGTGTTGTAGCGCCATCTGTGCAAGTGCATGACGCAATTGTCGCAACAACTCACTACAAACATCAATTTCTTCACGTAACCATAAGCGAATATCAGTAGCGACTTGGTCGTTGCGTGAGCGACCGGTATGTAGGCGCTTGCCTGCATCACCAATGAGCTCTACTAAACGCTTTTCGATATTTAAGTGTACGTCTTCTAAGTCAAGTTCCCAGGTGAATTGGCCTTGAGCTATTTCATCTAAAATTGTTGCCATGCCTGTTTGGATAGCAGCATAATCTGCTTGTGAAATAACGCCAACATGACTTAGCATTTCTGCGTGTGCTAAGGAACCTTGAATATCAAATGGTGCAAGACGTGTTTCAAAGAATACCGAAGCGGTGTAACGCTTCACGAGATCAGAAACAGGCTCTGAGAAGCGTGCTGACCAAGCCTCACTTTTTTTATCGAATTGATTGTGTGTATTGTTAGACATAAGTTTCCAGCATGTTAAAAAATTATCACTATTATAAATTAAATATTCACAGTAATCGTGTAACTATGTGATAATCAAGCTTAGTCAATATTTTCTTTACCCTCACATGCAGACACATATCCAGATTGGTTTAGCGCAAATTAATCCCGTACTGGGCTTTTTTCAACATAATGTGAACTTAATTGTTCGCGCAGCCCAACAAGCCCATCAAGAGGGTGTGCACATCTTGCTTTTACCCGAGTTAGCCCTTATCGGCTACCAAGCCGAAGATTTATTCCTTCGTCCACAATTTATCCGTGAACAAGAGCTCGCACTGAATGTTCTTATCGAGCAACTTAAGGAGTTCACTGATCTTCATGTAATTGTTGGTCATGTTAAAGTAAAGCAAGAACAATTGTTTAATGCTGCCTCAGTTATTGTGAATGGCAAGATCCTAAACACTTACTATAAGCAAGAACTACCGAACTACGGTGTGTTCGATGAGAAGCGATATTTCTCAATTGGACAAGAACCCTGTGTGTTTGAGGTTAAAGGGCATCGCTTTGGCTTGGCTATATGTGAAGATATTTGGCTACCACATGTTGCGGCACAAGCTTCTCAAGCAGGGGCACAATCAATGTTAGTTCTGAATGCCTCGCCATATACCATGGACAAGGATGATTTACGTGCTGATGTCTTACGTAAGCATGTCAGCGCTCAAGGATTGAATACTTTTTATTGTAATCTGGTCGGTGGGCAAGATGATCTTGTCTTTGATGGCAATTCTTTTGTGCTAAATGCTAAGGGTAAACTTATCCTTGAATTAAATACCTTTGTCAGTGCTTTAGGTATAGTACGCTTAAGTGAGCAGGGTTTGGAAAAAATCGATGCATTAAGCTTAGCCGATAATCAAGTGGCTGCTATGGGTCGCTCCATGCAGAAAGAATCTTCTGAATGTATTGAATCAGAAGTCTGGCGCGCCTTAGTCTTAGCAACGGCCGATTATTGTCGCAAGAATCATTTTAATTCTGTTGCTTTGGGCTTATCAGGTGGCATTGACTCTGCGCTCGTTATGGCGATTGCATTTGACGCTTTAGGTCCTGATAAAATTCATGCTGTTATGATGCCGTCACAATATACCGCCAACATCTCGGTGAACGACGCAGCCGATATGGCTAAGCGTTTAAATGTCCGCTATGATGAATTAGCGATTGCAGCGGGTTATGAAAGCATTATGCAGACCTTGGCACCTTTATTCACTGACTTAGCGGCTGACACAACTGAAGAGAATATCCAAGCACGTATTCGTGGTGTATTACTGATGGCCATCTCGAATAAGTTCGGCTCTTTAGTCTTAACCACGGGCAATAAGTCTGAGCTTGCCATGGGTTATTGCACTTTATACGGTGATATGGTGGGTGGCTTTGCTATGCTAAAAGACATCCCTAAAACCTTAGTGTACCGTTTGAGCCGTTGGCGCAATTCGGTTTCCCCCGTTATTCCCGAGCGCATTATTACACGAGCGCCTTCTGCAGAGTTACGTGAGAACCAAACAGACCAAGATAGCCTACCTGAATATGACGTGCTAGATGCGATTCTTGAACGGATGATGGAGCTAAACCAATCAAGCCAAGAAATTATCGAAGCGGGTTTCCCGAAAGATGATATAGAGAAGGTGTCACGCTTATTACGTATTAGTGAGTACAAGCGTCGTCAAGGTGCATTGGGACCTAAGATTACGCGTCGCGCTTTTGCGCGTGATTGGCGAGTACCTGTCACGAACGCCTATCGCTTTTAAAACAGTATAAAATACTGCCTTAGACATACAAATTATTAAAGAACCAGGAAAGAACGCAATGAAATTAATTACAGCGATTATCAAACCTTTTAAATTAGATGAGGTTCGTGAAGAGCTAAGTGAGATTGGTGTCAATGGTTTAACCGTTACCGAAGCTAAGGGTTTCGGTCGCCAGAAAGGACACACTGAGCTTTATCGTGGAGCTGAGTATGCAGTTGATTTCTTGCCTAAGGTTAAAATTGAAATGGTAGTTGCTGACGATTTAGCTGAACCCGCTATTGAAGCCATTGTGCGCGCAGCACGTACAGGTAAAATCGGTGACGGCAAGATTTTCGTAAGTGAAGTGCAGCAAGTTGTACGTATTCGTACGGGCGAAATGGGTGTAGAGGCCCTATAAGGCGCACTAAACCCCTCGCAAGTACTAAGCTTAAGGCATTTTATTGCCGTCAAATTGATCAAGCAGTAACCAAAAAGTCTCTAAAAAGCTTTCGGTGACCATTAAGGGATGACTTTCTTTATAGAAAATCGAGCGACGCGCATAATCAGGGCGTGCTGAATACTTAGGAAAATAGCGTTCTTGCGTTAAAAAAATCTGCCGACCTGCTTGTACGGGAGCACATTCAAAACGAGAGCGAATAATCCGCGGATCGTTGTATAAGATATCGGCTAAGGGGCGAGTATTTAATGCACGTATGCTCTTCCAGACACCCCGAGCGGCAGAAATTGGCGTTATACTACGCGCTAGAACACAAGGTGTCCCGTCAATACTCATGATAATTTCGCGTAACCAAAGCGGATGACGTATAGGTAATTGCAAGGCGATAGCTTCGTCCCTATCTAAACTGGCATATGACTCATTCAAGACTTCAATATGTAGCTGCCCAAGTTGGCGTAAGCCCGCGGTTAATGCGCCAGGTCGAGTGAGCCAATAGCGTTGGATAGGATCTAATTTAAGGGGTGCTTGATTTAACCAAGCACCTGCATACGATTGAAATGACATTCGGTTATGAATAAAAAACTTAATGCTCATTATTGTAAGAGAGTTTCATGGAAAAAGTAAGAATCTCCAAATTAATGTCAGAACGTGGCATGTGTTCACGCCGCGAAGCCGATGCTTATATTGAGCGCGGTTGGGTAAAAGTCGATGGTAAGGTTGCGACCTTGGGCACGAAAGCCTTCCCAAACCAAAGCATTACACTTGAAAAAGCGGCCTTAGCGCGTCAGGCGCAACAAGTCACGATTATTTTGAATAAACCTGTCGGTTATGTTTCTTCACAAGCTGAAGATGGTCATAAACCAGCACTGAATTTAATCACTGCGCATAATCAATTTGATAAGGCTCACCATAAATTCGATCCTAGTCACTTACGGGGTTTGGCAACCGCAGGGCGCTTAGATATTGAGTCACAGGGTCTACTGGTCATGACGCAAGACGGGCGAATTGCCAAGCAGCTGATTGGTGAAGACTCTGAGGTCGAAAAAGAATACCTTGTGCGCGTTGAAGGTAGGATGCCGAGTAACGGTCTTCAATTGCTTAACCATGGTTTAAGCATAGACGGTGATCTTTTACGTCCAGCTGAGGTTTCTTGGCTGAATGATGATCAATTGAAGTTTATTTTGCATGAGGGCAAAAAACGCCAGATTCGCCGTATGTGTGAAATGGTAGGTCTAAAAGTTGTTGGCCTGAAGAGGGTGCGTATGGGCAACGTGACCTTGGCTGATTTACCCCAAGGGCAATGGCGTTATTTGAAACCCTTCGAACGGTTCTTGTAAGATTTTCTGAACAAGGATTGTGATCGCAGCAAGGGCATTTCAATCAAAGCGTTTCTTTAACAATATTAAAGAAACGCTTTTAATTTGTTTCTCGTGGAAAGCCTTCTAACTCAGTAAACAGTTCGAATCTCACGTCTTTAATGCACTTAGAGAAGGCACCAGCCTATCCATATAAGCCGATATTAATCAACGAACATACTATATCGCAATAAGTTATTGCATAAATTATGAACGTATTCTTGGCATAGCACACGCAATTCACTTTCTTGCGTAACCAGAATAGGGGTATCGGTACCCGCTTCATTACGATGAAAATGAATTTTTTCACTTTGCGCGGCAGCGAGCAGAATATCAATTAAGGCATTGATGCTATGTTCGCCGTCAATATACGGAACGATGTGCATAGCTACTTCATCAATGGAGAGTAACTCATGCTTATAATTTGTCAAATAACGCCGAGTATTAAGTGCTTTAAGATTAAATGCTGAAAGCTTAGGCGTCTCACTTAATACTGTAGATGCTAGATTAAGCTCAGGCTTCTCGCCATAAGGAGAAATTAAGCCCAGGATAACCAAGCGTTGCAATAAGCTTAAACTAATTTGTTCATTATAGTTATTGCCTAAATCTTGTTTCAGTATTTTTGCATAATCTTCGCACTTGAGGATTTGATGATTGAATTTAGTCAATGCATCGAGATAAGGAATCAGTACCTTGTCGCCTGTGCGATAGTAACTATTGGGCGAGCGATTAAATTGAAAGTAGGTAATATTGGGTTCGTTTTCGCGAGGCGTATTTTCCTTTTCAATATGCATTGAAAAGTTAAGTGTCTTGATTTTATCTATGCTAACTGTACGATTAATTCTATTCTCTGCATTAGTTTTAATAAAAAGAGACTGACGGAATTGTCGATTAGTCATATAGTCAATGTATTGCTCAAGCACAACTTGATTATTTCCACTAGCCTTAAGGAGTTCATTTCGTACTTCATCCCCCCAATTTTCAGGGAAGACTGAAGACAGAGAACAATCGCTGAGATACGATAAATTTAGTTTCTGTGCACGCTCAACTATTTCAAGGAAATAACAAGGCGTATTATGCAACTCTAAGAATTCATGAGCAATATAATAATCAGGCGAATTTTGGATTAGGCTCTGTGCATTGCTCATAATTTGCTTATAAATAGAGCCATCTTTCGCATGCAGTTGCATAAAGTTAATCATCGTTCTTGCATGCTGCAATTGTTCAACTGGATTTTTAATGTTTCTCGTATGAAATAACATTGAATCCCTTGCAATTTCAAGTGTTTTCCAACCCGGGTAGATGTTATAACTGATATAGGCCACGCCCTCATCACTTAAATGCTTGGAGAATGCGTTTAAAATCCCTTCTTGTACAAAATCTGGCACCCAGCTATATACGCCATGGCAAATAATATAGTCAAACGTACCAAATGATTCCGGAATATCAGTAATACTCATATGGTGTAAAGAAACACGCTCTGATAGTCCAAGCTCTTGAATTAATTCTTGACCTTGTTTAATTTGCACCTGAGATAAATCTATACCTACCAACTCAATGTCGGGATAGTGATATGCAAGCGGTATTAAATTGCCTCCACTCGCACAGCCAAGCTCCAGGATACGCGCCTTATTCATAGACTTTGTTTGTATTCCGAACATAGCTGCGATACCTTGCAATAAAGCAGGGTGTGACGCTTGAAAAGGCTTTGATTGATATGGGAACTCATCATAAGAAGTTGCTGTGTTCTGTAGAGCAGATGTATCTTGGGTACTCATTCAATCTCCTTTGTAAATTTAGGTTCGGAATCGGCAAGTAGCGCAAATTCATTCACGTAAAATTATGCTTAACGACTTAAGCGATGTGTTGTATTAAATTAGAACTTTATATTATTAATGTACAAAGTCAAATACAAATTTTCACACACAATAAAAATG
>CAZIKJ010000015.1:0-6256 GCA_964539685.1 uncultured Pelistega sp. | reverse complement strand
GGCTAAGACGCTGATCAAGGGCGGCAACGTCTTGCTGCTTGACGAGCCATCGAACGACCTTGATGTGGAAACATTACGTGCACTTGAAGATGCTTTGCTAGAATTTGCGGGTAGTATTATGGTTATCAGCCATGACCGTTGGTTCTTAGACCGTATTGCAACGCATATTCTTGCCTTTGAAGGCGACTCTGAAGTGGTCTTCTTTGATGGTAACTATCAAGAGTATGAAGAGGACAAGAAGCGTCGTCTTGGAGAAGAAGGTGCGAAACCTAAGCGTATTCGTTACAAGGCTTTAAAATAAGTTGTTATGGACATCTGTCGTAAGCCCCTTTCCTTCCGGAAGGACGCACAACTACAGAATAGTAAATTGGACGTCTAGTCCTGATAATTTCGTCGATATTTCTCCGTGAAGGGGCCCAAGAAAAGGATATCTTGGGTCCCTTTTTTATGGGAGAATAAGCAGAGAGTAACTGCATAAAACTGTAAGAAAACATGTGTAAAGTAGATGCTTAATTTGGTCGGTAAATATGTGTCAAGTAGCGGCATAATTCTGCCAGCAAATACATGTAAAGTAGGGGATTAATTTGTACGCAAATGCGCTTATACTTGGACTTAAATTCGAGAGATTATAAGTCACAAATTGCAGCAGAAATCGCATCGAAGGATAGGGCTAGATTGACTTTTATCAAGCCTTAGCAAGGTTCAAGGTGTAGAGAGGATAAAGTCTTTGACGATTGTTTTGGTGGCAGTTAAAGTATAGTTGTATACACAAGTTAATGTGATTTATATAAACTAAACTGTGGGGGCAATGAGAATGAGCAAGCAAGGCAAAATATTCTATGGCTGGTGGATTGTTCTTTTGCTGATGGTGATATCAGGCTCTGCCATTGCCTTGACCGTCAGTACTTATATGATTTATCAAAATCAGGTGATTAATGTGATCGGCATCAGTCCAACACAGTTTTCATTAAGTACGACCTTGATTTTCCTCACCTCAATGCTGGCTTCCCCCATGGTGGGTCGCTTGATTCAACAGCACACGAAACCGACCTTAATTGTCTTTTTAACAGGCTTTTGTGTAACGTATGCGGCTTTTGGTTACGTCAGTAATTTATGGCTACTCTATATCCTAGCGGTATTATTAGGTTTTTTCTTCACAGGCTTAGCGTATATTCCCCCAGGTGTTTTGGTGAATCGCTGGTTTATTGAGAAAAAAGGCCTCGCCATGAGCATTTCTCTGGCGGGTAGTGCGGTGTTAGGTGTAATTTTCAGTAAGTATATTACCTACTGCATCCAGCATTATGACTACTCAATCGCCTATATCAGTATTGGTGCAGGCCTACTGATCTCAGGTCTGTTGATGATAGTTTTCCTGCTGAAGGACTCACCTGAAAGCATCGGTCTTAAACCCCTCGGTAGTGAACAACTCAGCACGGAGCAGGCAGGTGCGGCACCTGTCATTGGTGGTAATAACAATGCGCTTGTGCATTATTCGCTTAAGCAACGGTATGCGACCTCGTTCTTCTGGGCGATGTTGCTGGCACAATTCTTAGCCGGCTTTGTAGGTGGCGGCATTGTGATTCAATTACCTGTGTATTTGCAAAATACCTTTGATTTGGAGCTGGCCACGAACCTACTGGTCTTAAATCTCGTGGCTTCAGTATTTGCCAAGATTTTGGTCGGTTGGGTCTATGATAAATTAGGCTTGCGTTCCTCAACATTGATTATTGTCGGTAGCATTCTAATGACCTGTTTACTGTTTATCATGATTAGTTCACCTGATATGTGGCTAATCGGTGCATTAGCGGTGATTATTTGGTCTGTGGGTAATTGTGTTGGTACTGTGACGACCTCGGTTGTGGCTTCTCGTACGTATGGGCCTCAGGGTTATGGTGAAATCTATGGTACGGTAATGCGCTTTCAGACACTCGGGATGGCAACAGGTGTGCCAGCTGTGGCCAAGCTGTATGCAATGTCAAATTCATTTGCCTTTGTCTGGAGTGTGTTTGCGGGCTTAACTTTTATTATGTTGGTGGCGTACCTATATGGTTTGGCTAAGAGTCATCCTTTGCGCACGAATGCGCCTGTATTGGTGACAGCCTAGCAATCCAATGGGGGTTTGCGGATGCAAATGTTTACTTGCCTTACCTTAGCTGCGGCTTAAATGACCGTTGCGCAGCTCCAGGACAATTAATTGCGAACGCATGCCTTAAGATAGATAAGGTTTACTAATTCACTTTACATAATATAATAAAAACTTAACATAAAAAGGGTATTTTTTACGGGTGCATGTTACACTGATCGCCTAAGTGGCAATAATAAGTACTTGTTTTTAAAGCAAAATACTGCCCAGATACTGGTTCTGGTCACGCCCATACTTGATACAGGAGGGCGGTTATGTTGGGATCAGAGCTGCAAGGTGCTAATAGGCAGAGTGTAGATGTACAGGGTTATAAAACCCGTGAACAGGCATTCGAGATTGGTCAATTCAAAGGTTCTCTGCGTGTGCTGAAAGATAAAACCCAATATGCTGATGATTCAGGAGAGGCGGAGCGTGCTGGCATCTGCTCTGCGAGTTGGTCTTTGTTTGGCGTATTATGGCCTGCAAGTAAAGTTTTGGCGACAAAAATAAAATATATGGAGCTGAATAATCAACGCATACTTGAGTTAGGTTGCGGACTAGGCTTACCAAGTTTAACCTTGCAGTATCGTAAGGCGGATATCACTGCTAGTGATTATCACCCCGTGAGTCAGGATTTTCTTGATTATAATGCCAGGCTCAATCAATTACCGACGATTCCTTTTTTGCAGTTAGACTGGAATAATCCGCATGGTCCACAACAAGAATATGATTTAATTATTGCGAGTGATTTATTGTACGACCCAGGCCATCCTGAACTCTTAATGCAGACAATTGAGTATCTTGCCAAACCCCATGCTAAGGTCTTGTTTAGTTGCCCTGGTCGTGGTTATAAAAACCTGTTCAGTCGCAAGATGAGCGCAATGGGTTTTGAACTCGAAGAATCCCCAGTGGCTTTCGATGATGATGAGCCCGCTCCCTATAAAGGGCGCTTGCTCACATATCGGCGTTAAGCGAGTATCACCGTTAGTAGCATCGAAGTTGCGTGGGCATTAGCGCTAAGCGGACAGCTAGGTGAAGTAGACATCAACACTAAGTAGGTCGCTGTACTCTGTAAGCCGCTGAGTTAAGTGAGGAATAGCTTAATGTTTTTAAGTGCAGTGCTTTACTGAGCGCAAACAAGCATCCGTTGGGCGAGCATCAAACTTAGTCCCGCTCTGTTCTAAGTGCTCTAGAATGGCGCAATTTCCTCCCTCAGCAATGCATTGGGCACGTAATTGCGTGAGTTGCGCTTCTAGCTTAAGCAGGCTCTCAATGCGGTCTCGTACGTGTTGAATATGGTTATCGATGACATGATTCACCTCACTGCAGTTTTCCTTGGGATTCGTTTTAAATTGCTGTAGGAGGCGAATCTCATCTAAAGACATATCTAGGCTGCGGCAATGACGAATAAAGCTTAATTGCTGTACATGCACCTCATCATAATAACGATAATTATTCGCTTGACGTTGTGCGGTAGAAATAAGTCCTTCACGCTCATAATAGCGAATGGTTTCAATCGCAGTGTCCGTAACTTTGGCGACTTCACTAATTTTCATAATAAGCTTGACTCTGTAGTTGCTACAGGGTTTAGTATGGTGGTAATCGTACTGAAATTCAAGGATTATTGATATGTTAGAAAAAGAAAACTCTTCTTGTTGTGGCTGTGGCATAGCTGATGATGAGCCTGTTGAACATGCGGATCATCAGCACCAACAATACCAGCATCAGCACCAACAACATCAACATCAACAGCACCAGCATGATGAAACACATACATGTGCGAATGAAAAATCGAATTCATGCTGTGATGATACGGGCGGACGGACTAGCCTTGCGTGCTGTGGTGATGCGACTGCTAAAGCCAGCTCGTGTTGTGATAGTGTGGCGGTAAAAGAAGTTAGCACGTGTTGTGAACATGCGCCTGAGCAAGCCCATTCGTGTGCTGCTCATGTGGCTGCGAAAGCAGATGCTTGTTGTGGCTCTGCTGTGGGTATGGCAATTCCTATGAGCGCCGCAATGGTGCAATACCATATTCCTGAAATGGATTGTGCGACGGAGCAAGGGCAAATTACTCGTGCCTTAGAGTCGGTGGCGGGTATCAATAAATTGGCGTTTAATTTAAGTGCTAGAGTATTGGGTGTCGATGCGCAAGCAAGCACGCATCCGCAGATTTTGACGATTTTGCAAGGCTTAGGTTTTAGACCTAAACAAATAGCCAGAGAACAAGCTCATGCGCTAGAAAATCAGAGTTTCTGGCAAAGCTGGGGCAGGCTTAGCCTTGCCTTGGTATTTGCGCTGAGCGCAGAGTTAATCAGTTTCTTGTTGCCAGACACACGTACTGTGGCCGCTATTGAGATGCTTTTAGCGCTTGTGGCGATTTATTTATCAGGCTGGGGCGTGATCCAAAAGGGATTAAAATCGCTGGCGCAACTTAATTTAAGTATTAGTGCTTTAATGGTTGTTGCCGTTACCGGCGCGCTCTTAATCGGTGAATGGCCTGAAGCGGCGATGGTGATGAGTTTATTTGCTTTGGCTGAAGCGCTTGAAGCCAGAGCTGTGGATAAGGCACGTAATGCGGTGCAAGAGTTGCTCGCTTTAAGTCCAGATACGGCCATGGTGCAAATGCCGGACGGCCAATGGTTAGAATGTGATGTGAATGAAATTACTATCGGTTCCTTGGTGCGTGTAAATCCTGGTCAAAGAATCGCCTTAGATGGGATCTTGCTTGAGGGTCAGACTAGCATTAATCAGGCGAGCTTAACCGGTGAAAGCTTGCCGGTAGAAAAGCAAGAGGGCGATAAAGTGTTTGCCGGGACGGTTAACCAGGCAGGCAGCTTTATTATGCGCTCTGAAGCATTGGCGAGTGATACGAGTCTGGCGAAAATTATTCATGCTGTCGAGCAGGCGCAGAATCAACGTGCACCAACCCAGCGACTAATCGATCGCTTCGCTAAATACTACACTCCTAGTATTTTTCTCTTCGCACTCGCGGTGATGTTATTACCACCCTTATTGCTTGATTGGACGTGGATGGAGTCACTCTATAAGGGCTTAGTCTTGTTGGTGATTGCCTGTCCTTGTGCTTTAGTGATTGCAACCCCCGTGACTATTGTGAGTAGTTTGGCGAATGCGGCAAAAATTGGTTTAATCATTAAGGGTGGTGTGTATTTAGAGCAAGCGCGCTTACTAAGCACGATTGCTTTTGATAAGACGGGTACGATTACTTTGGGGCAACCTAAACTATTAGACTTCATCGATTTGTCTCAAGACCAGCAAGAAAGTGAACTTGTTACTACCTTAGTTGATAATGCCTCAGGTTCATCTGCTATGCGCGTGTCGCGCGTACGTGAACTTACTGCTACCTTAGCCAGTAGCTCGGACCATCCTGTATCTCAAGCAATTGCTCAAGGTTTAGCCTTAGCTGTCACCCCACTAGCGCATGTCGAGCAGTTGAGCGGGCGTGGTATTCAAGCTCAAATAGAGGGTAAAAATTATTCCTTGATTAATCATCGAGCACTGATTGAGCGAGGTTTAAATACGCCTGCTCTTGAAGCACAAATTAATGCCTTAGAGCGGGAAGGTAAAACGATAAGCATCTTTGCGGATGATGAGCTTGCGCTAGCTTTATGCATTGTTGCGGATACGATCAAACCCCATGCCGCTGAAGCTATTCAACAATTACACGCACGTGGTGTGCATACGCTCATGTTAAGTGGCGATAACCCACAAACGGCGCAAGTGATTGCACAACAAGCGGGCATACAGGAAGCAAGAGGGCATTTATTACCTGAAGATAAATTGCATTTTATCCAACAATTACGTCAGCAATCGGGGCCTGTGGCAATGGTGGGGGATGGTATGAATGATGCCCCTGCATTAGCGCAAGCCGATATTGGCTATGCTATGGGTGGTGTTGGGAGTGACATTGCCATGGAGACAGCAGATATTGTTGTGATGAATGATGATTTACGGAGTGTGGTTAAGAGTATTGATCTCTCCCAAAAAACGCACTCTGTATTATGGCAAAACATTGCTCTAGCACTAGGAATTAAGTTTGTATTTTTAGTATTAACGTTATTTTCTTTAACTAGCATGTGGATGGCGGTGTTTGCGGACGTTGGTGCGAGTCTGCTT
>CAZIKJ010000014.1:0-2859 GCA_964539685.1 uncultured Pelistega sp. | reverse complement strand
AATCCAATCAAGTCCTTGTAATATAAAGAGTTGAAGCAAGGCAAAGAGCGCCGAAATAGACATCGCATAAGCGACAAATCGGGTGCTGCCAACGGTCTTAATCAGCTCACCAGCAATAATAATATAAATGGCGTAGGAGATAGCTGAACCGATTACTAAGGCTGAACCCAAGGCAATGTTAGAGCCCTCAACCGTAAAATCTTGCAGGAAAACTAAGAGAACGCCTAGATAGGCCAAGCCCATAGAGAGTAGTTGCACACGGCTGATGGTGCGACGATAAAATAGCCAAGAGAAAACCAGGACGAAAGCAGGAGAGAGTAGTAAAATTAATCGCTCTAAGCTTACCGAAATATATTTCAAGCTTGCAATATCTAAAAAGCTTGCAAGATAATAACCCAAGAAGCCTAATATCACGAGCTGAACTTTATGCTTGGTACTTAAAATAGGCAATAAACCTTGCTTGGCTTTCTGTGCTTGAAAATAGCCAATGACTAAGAAGAAAGGCAGAGCAAACAATAAGCGAAAACCTAAGGCAATCGTCGCGCTTGGTTCATAGAGATAAATAAATTTAATGACAATGGACTTGGCAGAAAATAAGACGGCACCCAGTAAGGCATAAAAAATACCTTGTACGCGCCAAGAGCGCTCATTAATGGCTTGTTGACCCATGGTGTTACTTAGCGGACGATGAAATGCCTATTATAGGCTATGGTGTCAATTTCTTCTTGTATTCATGAAGTCTCTCATGCCTTGCGCTATAGGCTTTAAGCGATACCAAACGAAGAGTCATACCGTCAGAAGGTGTTGCTTACGTGACTTACGTGGCTATGAGTAACTCTACGGCGGTAACTTGTATGAGAAGGCACCTATAAGTGGCTTGCAGTGCTTGACTGAATTCCAACTTATAGGTGAGTGCCGAGAAGCGGGATTATTTTTTATTTAAAAAATGAGCGAAAGCTGCTTGTGCTTCGGGTGATTGTAAGCACTTAACAAATGAATCGCGTTCAACCCTAAACGTTTCTTCAATAATCGGCGCCATTTGACGCTTGATAAGTTGCTTAGTTGTCTTTAGAGAAAGCAGCGATTGTTGCGACATTTCATTGGCTAACTCTTGCGCTGCCTGCAAAGCTTGCCCAGCTGTTGTGACTGCACTGATGAACCCTTTGTCGAATGCCTGTTCAGCGGTGAAGGGCTTGCCGCGATATAACCATTCATTTGCCGTACGAATGCCAACGTATTGTGCCATCAGTACACTTGAGGCACCCTCAGGGCAGAGTCCTAGCGGTACAAAAGGAATCTGAAAAAAGACATTCTCAGCAGCATAGACAAAGTCACAATGCATCAGCAGCGTCACACCAATGCCTACGGCACCACCTTCTACCGCAGCGATAACAGGAATTTTAACTTTGTGTAAACTTTCTAAAAAGGTAATCCCTGGGCTGATGGCGCCAGGTGTTTTTTGGAAATCACGTAAATCGTTTCCCGCTGTAAAGTAGTTCGCAGCGCCAGTGAGAATGATTGCGTGCAGATCATCACGACCATGGGTGCTATCTAGTGCTTGCGCTAGTGCCTCATAGGTTTCAAAGTCCAAAGCATTTCTGGCTTGAGGGCGATTGATGGTGAGGGTTAGAACCTTGTTATTCTCTTCAATTAAAACCTTATCCGTGCTCATTATAATTGCCCCTGAATGCGCTGACGTGCTTGTTCATATTCGGCTTTCATCGTCGCCACAAGTTGAGCCGTTGTTTCAATAGAATCAATGGATCCAACACCTTGACCGGCGCCCCAAATATCTTTCCATGGTTTGACGCGAGTTGAGCCAAAATTAGTGCCGAGCATTTCTTCTTTCTTAAGGTCCTCTGGGTTGAGACCAGCAGCGACAATACTCGGTGTTAGATAATTACCTGGAATGCCAGTGAAGAAGGGCGTGTATAAGACATCCTTGGCAGCGGAGTCGACAATCATTTGCTTATAGCGTTGATCCGCATTGGCCTCGGTACTGGCAATAAAGCGTGTGCCAATATAGGCGAAATCAGCGCCCATAGCGCGAGCAGCAAGGATGCCATCTCCAGTGGTAATTGAGCCCGATAAGGCAATTGGTCCTTTAAAAATACGGCGTACTTCTGCGAGTAAGGCAAAAGGACTTAAGGTGCCTGCATGACCACCAGCACCTGCGGCGACCAGAATCAAACCATCTACGCCAGCCTCGATGGCTTTCTCGGCATGACGCAAGGTGGTGACATCATGAAATACGACGCCACCCCATTGATGCGTCTGCTGCACAACCTCATTCGGTGCACGTAGGCTGGTAATAATCATTGGTACTTTATGCTTTTCACACATGGCCATATCATGATCTAAGCGGTCATTCGATGTGTGGATAATTTGATTGATTGCATAAGGAGCTATTTTACGATTTGGCTCTTGCAGGCGTGCATTACTCAGCGTTTCGTTAATCTCAGCTAGCCAATCATCCAGCAACTCAGCCGGTCGTGCATTGAGCGCAGGCATGGAGCCAATGACACCGCTTTTACATTGCTCAATGACGAGTTGCGGATTGGATACGATAAACATGGGTGAGCAGATAACAGGTAAGCTCATTTGTTCGTATAGCTGATTAACAATAGGGTGGGTCATGAAAATTTCCTTTTAAAGTAAGGCTTAGTTTAATTTTAAATAGTGCTTATGCTATAGTTATCCTCGATAGTTGGCTGAAACTGCTGACTCATCTTGGTATTGCGCAAATGAATAACTGACGCTGCGCTATTCATGCGCACCAAGGCTTGAACAATCAGTGTAGGCTTAAGCGTAAACACTATTTATGTCTCCTGTGTTCCACTATGAGGTATAAGGTTTTAC
>CAZIKJ010000013.1:0-1559 GCA_964539685.1 uncultured Pelistega sp. | reverse complement strand
ATTCCCATCTTAATTAAGCAGATTCCCGATCTTCTTAAAGTTGCCAAGCAGCTAGGTAAGACTGACACCTAACTCAAAGCCTGATTCTGATTAATCGCCTCTGCTCGACGTAAACGACGTCCTTGGCCGAATTTCTTATATAAGCGAGCGAGTCGTGGGCGACGCAGTAACCATAGTTTAAAGGCGAATCGTACAGCACCAATATTCCCCACCCAGTTTCGGTAGATATGATTTGTCTGTTCGCCTGGCACATTAACCCCACTACTATCGGTGGCGTAGAGATACTGGAATCCCTGCGCTTGGGCGATTTGCACATACTCAGGTTCGTAGTAACCTTGCGGCCAACAATAATGCGCGCTGACAAAGCCTAATTGCTCACGCAAGAGCTCCTTGCTCTGCTCCATCTCATGCAAGATTGCCGCAAGCTTACCTTCTTGATTTAATTGCTTATCCCAGCGGATATGGGTATGGCTATGACTATGAAATTCGAAGGTCTTCGCATCATACATACGACGCACCTCTTCCCAACGCACAATCACCTCATCAGTCCGGGCATTATTTAAGCGCTGCTTACACTCATCATGAGTCGGACAGAATGGATAGGCTTGACTACCATCAAGTGATGGTCGGGCTTCTTCATCATGCACCCAGCTAGTCACTAAAAACATCTGCGCATTAAGTTTATACTTTTTCAAAATAGCATGCGCATACACATAATTATCTAAGTAACCATCATCGAAAGTCAGTAGCACCGACTTATCAGGCACGGGTTTGCCGTCTAAGAAATCAGCGAATTGTTGACTGCTCAACGTCGTATATCCATGATTGGCCAGATAAGCCATCTGTGCCTCAAAGTTCTTCGGTGTGCAATTTAAGACACCACCCTCAGGCGTCACATGGTGATACATTAAGACGGGAACCAGCTTAGCAAATTGAGAAGACATGTTAATTAAACTTTCGCCAAGCGCTTTTGCTCACGCGCCCGCTTTTTCTTCAATTTGTATTGATTGTACATGGGACCAAAGCGCAAATGCGTAGCCCACCATAAGCGATGTTGCAACCACCAAGCGCCACGGTTGCGCACGGCTATGCGATAAATATGATCACCTGGTCCTAAGGGTTTATTCATGCCATAGGCATCGGTTGTGTATAAGTAGTGAAAGCCTAATTCCTTGGCAATCTTGACGTAATCATCATCGAAATAACCTTGCGGCCAACAGAAGTGTTCGCTCACCTCACCAAGATTTTGTCGTAAGGCGTCTTGCGACTGTTGGAGGTCTTGGCGAATTTGTTCATTCTTCTTCACGCCACCTTCTTGACGATCCCAACGGATATGCGTATTGGTATGGCTATGAAACTCGAAGGTACCACGTGCTTGCATCTCACGTATTTCAGACCAGCGCAGCATCACATCATCTGCTCGACCAGATTGAATAATTTCTTTGCATTCATAATGCCCTGGACTCTCTGGCAAGACTTGTCCACTCGCCATGGTTGGACGCGCTTCACCCTCTTGCATCAGCCCTGTAATAATAAACATAATGGCATGCAAATTATAT
>CAZIKJ010000012.1:0-3142 GCA_964539685.1 uncultured Pelistega sp. | reverse complement strand
TATTACGATCGCCGCCTTAATGACACTCCCCTTCAGTATTGCACATATTGGTTTCTATGGTTTATGGCGTCCCGATCTTTTTCTCTTTGGCCTTGCGGTTGGTGTGCTTTCTAGTGCCTTACCCTATTCCTTAGAGATGATTTCCTTACGCACCCTGCATCGGAAGACTTTCGGTGTGCTGCTTAGTCTTGAGCCAGCATTCGGTGCTATTGCGGGTGCCATTATTTTGCATGAAATGCTATCCTTAAGACAAGTTTTAGCGATAGTCTGTATTGTTATTGCATCCATGGGATGCACCTTAACAGCGAAAAAGAAACTGATCAATAAGGACTAATCAACTCAAACTGCTACATCTGATCGACTTGACTAACTTCAAATATAAACCTCTGAGAATCTTACTATAGGCGAAAGCTCAACGCTCAAAATTCATCACAAGAATACCTTGATGAAGGCTTATTGACGAGAATGCAGAAATACGTACGAAACAAAACCAAAGGATACCACTGATGATAACTAACTTCCCAATTGTGCTGGGCAATGGCCAAGTCTTACCCCCTGCAGAACTTCAAGGCAAGGTAATCTTAGTTGTGAATGTCGCTTCCAAGTGTGGTTTTACACCTCAATATCAGGGTCTTGAAGAGCTCTATGAACGCTATCGTGATCAGGGTTTTATGGTGATTGCTTTCCCTTGTAATCAGTTCTCACAACAAGAGCCTGGTACTGACCAGGAAATCCAACAATTCTGCGCACTAAATTATGGCGTGAGTTTCCCTATTAGCCGCAAAATAGAAGTCAAGGGCCCCCAAGCCGATCCCTTATATCAATGGCTGACGCATGAGAAGAAAGGCCTCCTAGGTGCCAGTGTTAAATGGAATTTTACAAAATTCCTTATCAATCGTTCAGGGCAAGTTATCGCGCGCTTTGCTCCAAGCAAAAAGCCTGAGCAACTCGCCCAGGCTATTGAACAGCTCTTATAAGCTGAGTATATCATCTATAGAATTAACGATTTAAATATAAACTTAGTAGACAGCACAGTTTACGTCTTAGATCGTGTTCAGCGTTATATTATCTTAGGCCGTACGTCATATTAGAGAATACACTTAGTTTAGTACCTTAATATCAACCGTATAATTCTGCTTACCTTCATTCACCACAGTTTTTAAACTCAAGCCAGGCTCAGGACAATACCAATCCGTTAAATCAACCCACTTAGGATTGGCCAACTGCTTGGTTCTTTTATCAATGCTATTACGCATTGAACCCGCAGTAACTTGGGCCTGATAGTTTACTGGCTGACATTGTAAAGCACCATGTGAGGTTGGCGTCGTTTGTAGATTACCCACCTGAGCTGGCTTCACATGCACTTGCAAATCATCCACCGAAGCTGAACCAACCTTAGGCATGCCTTGTGCTAGGAATAAATCACCCTTGGAATCCGCTTTAATGCGACGCTCTGGCGTCATATTCCCCGCTAAGACACGATTCGCTGGCTTTAAGAAATAGCCATTGAGGTGAATATTAATATTATTCTGCAACCACATACCACCAGGACCTGGTGAATTAATAGTGCCACTCAAACTCGATTGATTCTCTTGCACATTCAATTGCAAATTGCCTTGCGCTGACACCACGATACCCAATTGACTCACCGGTGCTTGTCCTTGTACCTGTAACTGGGCAGAGCATTGCAAGGCATTAGTCTTCTGTACATTCGCCAGGGTCAGGGTCAAATCAATCCCTTGCGTTGGCACACTGACTTGCAATTGTTTACCATTCGCAAACCAGGGACTTTCACAATAATTTTGTTCCGCATGAGCCGTAGCACCGCACGATAACATGATAACTAAAGCACTAAGGGAAGGTAATTTATTCATACGAAACTCTTATTTAGATACGCTACTGCTTTGCAAAAGTTTCTCAATTGATGTCAGCTTCATTCTCTGTGCTAACTCAATCGCATTCAATCGTTCTTGATTAATCGCTCGAGGATCTGCTCCAGCTTTGAGGAGAGCGCGAACCGTTGCTTCATTACGTGAGCTGACGGCTAACAATATTGGGGAGCTACCTTCAGCCGCTGGTGCATTAGGGAATGCGCCTTGCTCAAGTAAGAATTCAACCATTTTGGTTTGACCTTTCACAGCGGCATAATGAAGCGGCGCCCATCCTAAACGATTCACTTGAGCACCACGATTGACAAGCACACGTGCCACCTCAAGATTGCCTTCAATGGCAGCATACATTAAGGGTGTCTCACCTGTTAAGCTCTCAATATTGACATCGGTTTTAGGGTTTTCAGCCAAGGCAATAAATGCTCTTGGAGAGTCTTCACGAACGGCGACAATAATCGCAGGATTACCATCAGCATTCAGCACGTTAGGATCTTGTCCTTGTTCAATCGCTTGGGTAATGCTATTAGCACGATCGTTCTTAACATCGTTCCACCAACTTGCAGAATTGGCCATAGCTGTCGTACTAATGGCTAAGCCACTAGCCAGGAGTAGTGAAAAAAATCTGTGTTTTAACATACGACCTCAACGTAAAAATGGGGTACTAAAATATGAAAATATATCTTAGCGCCTAAAAAACTATATCGCTATAGCCAAAAAGCATTTGATTGAATAAAGTATGCCTTAAAGTCTAACCGAAAAAATAAGTCTAATCAGTAAAAGATTGTGAACAAATACTCAGGATCTCGCCTTCTGAAACAAGCGGTAAAAGTTATCGCGTGTAGCCCTGGCAATTTCTTCTAGCGATACACCACGAAGTTCTGCGATTTTTTCGGCGACATGCATAACTTTTGAGGGATCATTGCGCTTACCACGAAACGGTACTGGTGCAAGATACGGCGAATCAGTTTCAATTAAAAGCCGGTCAAGCGGTACCTTAGTCGCTACCTCTTGAATCTCCACTGCATTCTTAAAACTTACAATACCAGACATAGAGATATAAAACCCTAATGCTAAGGCTTGTTGCGCCACCTCCCAACTCTCCGTGAAGCAATGCATAACGCCACCACAGCGCTCCGCCCCTTCCTCTTGCATCAAGCGAATAGTATCTGCACTTGCCGCACGTGTATGAATGATTAAGGGTAGTTGCGTACGAATAGCAGCACGTATATGCACACGAAAACGCTCTCTTTGCC
>CAZIKJ010000011.1:0-3231 GCA_964539685.1 uncultured Pelistega sp. | reverse complement strand
CATCATGGGCAAGATGCCTGGTGATTTGTTTGCTGAGTTTGAAGGCAAGCAAGCAACCGACCTCACTGATGGTGACGTGAAATACCATAATGGTTTCTCAAGCGATGTATCCACTCCTGGTGGTCCAGTTCACTTATCATTAGCCTCTATCCCTTCACACTTGGAAATTGTGAACCCAGTGGTTGAGGGTAGTGCACGTGCACGTCAAGAGCGTCGTGCTGATGTGAACCAAGTACTTCCCGTATTAGTTCACGGTGATGCAGCATTTGCAGGTCAAGGCGTGGTGATGGAAACCTTGAACTTAGCTCAAACACGTGGTTATGGTACCGGTGGTACTGTACACGTTGTGATTAATAACCAGATTGGTTTTACCACATCTGACCCACGCGATACACGTTCAACCTTGTACTGTACCGACGTTGTGAAGATGATTGAAGCACCTGTTTTCCACGTGAATGGTGATGATCCTGAAGCGGTTGCCTTCGTGTCGCGTTTGGCAGTCGACTATCGTAAAGAATTTAATCATGATGTGGTGATTGATATTGTTTGTTACCGTAAACTCGGTCATAACGAGCAAGATACACCTGCATTGACTCAGCCATTAATGTACAAAACAATTGGCAAACATCCAGGTACCCGTAAACTCTATGCGGACAAACTTGTTGCTCAAGGTCTACTGCAAGCGGAAGATCCTGATCAGATGGTTAAGCAATACCGTCAATTGATGGAAGATGGTCAAACCACAGTAGATCCTGTATTGACAGACTTCAAGAATAAGTACGCGATTGACTGGACGCCATTCTTAGATGCAAAATGGACTGACAAAGCTGACACCGCTGTACCTCTAGCTGAGCTTCGCCGCTTAGGTGAGCGAATTGTTACGGTTCCTGAAACATTCACACCACACAATCTCGTGAAGAAACTCTTAGCTGATCGCTTAGCCATGGCTCAAGGTGAATTGAATCTAGACTGGGGCATGGGCGAACACTTAGCCTTTGCCTCATTAGTGGCATCAGGTTACGATATCCGTATTACTGGCCAAGATTCTGGTCGTGGTACTTTTACACACCGTCACGCAGTACTTCACGATCAAAACCGTGAGCGCTGGGATGATGGTACTTATATTCCATTACAGAATATCTCTGAGAACCAAGCGAAGTTCACCGTTATTGACTCGGTGTTATCTGAAGAAGCGGTGCTTGCTTTTGAATACGGTTATGCATGTTCAGAGCCAAATACGCTAACTATTTGGGAAGCGCAATTCGGTGACTTCGTGAATGGTGCCCAAGTTGTGATTGACCAGTTTATTGCTTCTGGTGAAGCAAAATGGGGTCGTCAATGTGGTTTGACTATGATGTTGCCGCACGGCTATGAAGGTCAAGGTCCAGAGCACTCATCAGCACGTATTGAGCGTTTCTTGCAATTATGTGCCGACAATAATATGCAAGTGGTGCAACCAACTAATGGCGCACAAATCTTCCACGTATTACGTCGCCAAATGATTCGCCAATTCCGTAAACCATTGGTTATCATGACGCCGAAGTCTTTATTGCGTAACAAGGATGCTGGCGTACCATTGACGGCTTTAGCTGAAGGTGGTTTCCAACCGGTTATTGGTGAAGTTGATGCGAATATCAATCCTTCTAAAGTGAAGCGTGTATTAGCGTGCTCTGGTAAAGTTTATTATGATTTAGTAAATGCACGTACTGAACGTGAAGCGAATGATGTGGTGATTGTGCGTATCGAACAATTGTATCCATTCGCACATAAAGAATTCAGCGCGGAAATGGCTAAATACCCTAATGCTAAAGAAGTTGTTTGGGTACAAGACGAACCACAAAACCAAGGTCCATGGTTCTATATCCAACATCATCTGTTTGAGAATATGAAAGAAGGTCAGAAATTATCATATGCTGGCCGTAACGCATCTTCTTCACCAGCAGTTGGCTACTTAGCTAAGCACAATGAACAACAAAAAGCCCTTCTTGAGCAAGCGTTCGCCGCTAAGCTTAAGGGCTTCATCTTAACCAAATAATCATTTAAACGTAGCGTTTTATAGGATTTAAAATAATGGCAATTATCGACGTAGTAGTACCACAATTATCAGAGTCAGTTTCCGAAGCCACACTTTTAGAGTGGAAATATCAAGTAGGTCAAGCTGTTTCTCAGGACGAGACTTTAATTGAAGTTGAAACAGACAAGGTTGTACTTGAAGTTCCTTCTCCAGCAAGTGGCGTGATCACTGAAATTCTTGAAGGTGACGGTAGCACGGTTACAGCAGGTCAATTATTAGCTAAGATTGATACTGAAGCGACAGCAGGTGCATCTGCGCCAGCAGCTGAAGCAGCTCCTGCAGCCGCACCAGCACCTGCCGCAGCAGCCGCAGCAGCACCTGCCGCAGCAGCCGCAGCAGCCGCACCAGCCGCTTCTGGCTCTAAAGGTGATGTAGCTTCTCCAGCAGCAAGTGTTATCCTTGCTGAAAAAGGTCTTAAAGCGACTGACGTTGCAGGTACAGGCCGCGATGGTCGTGTCACTAAAGCTGACGCCGCAGGTGCTTCAGCTAAACCAGCAGCCGCTGCAGCAGCACCAATCCCAGTTTCTCTAGATGGCCGTCCAGAGCAACGTGTACCAATGACACGTCTACGTGCGCGTGTAGCTGAGCGTCTACTTCAATCACAATCTGAGAACGCGATTTTAACTACGTTCAATGAAGTGAACATGAAAGCGGTTATCGATTTACGTAACCAATACAAAGAGAAATTCGAGAAAGAGCACGGTGTTAAATTAGGCTTTATGTCTTTCTTTGTGAAAGCTGCTGTTGCCGCACTTAAGCGCTACCCAATTCTTAACGCTTCAGTTGATGGTAATGACATCGTATACCACGGTTATTTCGATATCGGTATCGCCGTAAGTAGCCCACGTGGTCTAGTTGTGCCTATCCTACGTAATGCTGAGCAAATGAGCCTAGCAGATATTGAAAAGCAAATCGCTGACTTCGGTGCGCGTGCACGTGACGGTAAATTAGGTCTAGACGATCTAACTGGCGGTACATTCTCTATCTCTAATGGTGGCGTGTTCGGTTCTATGTTCTCAACACCAATTATTAACCCACCACAATCAGCGATTTTAGGCGTACACGCAACTAAAGATCGTCCTGTGGTTGAGAATGGTCAAATCGTTATTCGTCCTATCAACTACCTAGCGATGTCTTACGACCACCGTATCATCGAT
>CAZIKJ010000010.1:0-5947 GCA_964539685.1 uncultured Pelistega sp. | reverse complement strand
GTGTGGGCTCCATTACCATTCAGTTGGCGCGTGCACGTGGTATTGATGTGATAGCCACGGCGTCTGCTAAAAATCAGGCGTATTTGCGTAGTCTGGGGGCTATAGCAGTCACCTATGGCGAAGGCCTTATTGAGCGTCTTAAAGAAACTAAGCTAAGCCCATTTGATGCTTCCATTGATATGTCGGGAACTGAGGAGGCGACTCAAGCTTCTTTAGCTTGTGTCAAAGAAGGTGGTTTTATGGGCTCCATTGCGGGTCGTAAATTGTCTTCAGAAAAAATTAAAAATGTTTGGGTCAAACGTAATCTGGACAATTTAAAACAAGTCGTAGATGGGGTTGCTGAGGGACGTTTTAGCTGGGTTGTTAGTGCGACTTATTCCTTTGAAAATGCTCAAAAAGTTTATGCCAATATTCTTGAAGGACATACCAAGGGCAAAAGCGCATTAATGTTCCAAGAGTCTAATTAGTTAAGCATTTAATCCATACATAAAACAAAGCAGGAAATTAATGATGAACTTTCAATTGTTTGCAGAGGTTCATACAGTTTCCCGAGGGGCCTGTGGCCTTGAAAGATGGCTCTGTGCTAGTGGTCGAGCTAAATGCTCAGACGCTGAAGCGTTTATACCCAGATGGACGGGCAGAAGTGATCGCCACGGTAGAAGGGGCGCCGAATGGTGCAGCCTTAGGGCCAGAGGGGGTCATTATTTTGGCCAATAACGGGGGAATGTCTTGGGAAGAACATGATGGCTTAATTGCGCCGGGTCCACAGCCGGATAACTATATTGGCGGCCGAATTCAAATGGTTACACCGGATGGTCAGGTGAGTGATTTATATACGCACTATGAAGATGGCCCGATTTTGGCACCGAATGATCTGGTGCTAGATGGTGAGGGTGGCTTTTACTTTAGCGATCATGGGCAGCGTCGTGAGCATGAACTTGATTTAGGTGCCTTAAGTTATGGCCGACTCGACGGTAGTTTGGTTAAGCGTTTAGTGTCACCACTATTTACGCCAAATGGCGTGGGTATTTCGCCTAACGGTAAACGCATTTATGTTTCTGAGACCATCACGGGACGTATTTGGTGGTGGGGAGATTACCGCACCGGGTGAGTTAAATCGTGAGGGTGAGGGGCA
The DNA here is from genome assembly GCA_964539685.1 of uncultured Pelistega sp. GTDB lineage: Bacteria > Pseudomonadota > Gammaproteobacteria > Burkholderiales > Burkholderiaceae_B > Taylorella. The sequence continues at coordinate 4,812 of CAZIKJ010000010.1, read as the reverse complement.
GGGAGCTCATCTACTTGCTGGCTTAGGTGGTTTTACATACTTTGATTCATTGGCAGTGGATGCAATGGGTAATATCTGCGTAGCAACCATGCCTAAAGGGGGAATTACAACCATTTCCCCTAGTGGTGAGGTGCTTGGCTTTGTTGAAGTGCCGTTAGCTGACCCGACCGTGACTAATATTTGTTTTGGTGGCGAGGATATGCGTACTGCCTTTATTACCGCAGCGGCTACGGGGCGTCTTTATCAGGTGTCGTGGCCACATAGAGGACTCAAGCTGCATTATGCGGATTCATTATAAGCACAGGGGTAGAGAGCATGTCAGAAATTACAAGTACACAGTTTAAAGATAAAGTTGTTTTAGTGACCGGTGCGGCATCAGGTATTGGTAAGGCAGCAGCACTTGAGTATGCTCGTCGTAGGGCTCGAGTGATTGGTGTTGATATGAATAAAGTAGGAGGGATGGAGCTGGAGACAGAGGCCCAACAGTCGGGTTTGGATATACGATTTAGATTAGCCGATATTAGTCAGGAAAAGGAGGTGGATGAGTTAATTAACGCGATTGTGACTGATTATGGTCGCCTAGATGTGGCCTTTAATAATGCGGGGATTTCAGGAGTTCATGCGCCGATTGTTCATGCGAAGAAAAAAGACTGGGATCACATCATTGCGGTTAATCTCACGAGTAACTTCTTGTTGATGCGAGCTGAGGCACGTCAGATGCTTAAGCAAGGTGCTGGCTCTATTGTTAATACATTATTGACCGCGCAGCCAATCTTTCTGCCTATGCTGCATCTAAGGCTGGTTTAATCGGTCTTAGTAAGGTGGTGGCGATGGAATATGCTCGTTTTGGGATTCGAGTGAATGTGGTGGTGCCTGGTTATACACTTACTCCCATGAGCAGTGCCACCTCACGTATTATTTCGAACTTTGAAGAACACTCACGCGAAGCGACGCCCATGCATCGTGGAGCTAGCCCAATAGAAGTTGCTCATTTGGCGATTTGGTTAAGTTCGGATGAGGCGTCCTTTATAACGGGGCAAGTAGTGGCAGCTGATGGTGGTTATTTACTAAATGGCATGCCTTTAGTTGAAAAACCAGTCGTTTAAATTGAGTTAGAGTGTCGTATGAATCATGTTGTGAACAAGGCAGCCAAAACTATTTTTGGTAAAAACTTTGTATCTGGGCCTTATGAGCGAGTTTTCTTTGAGCCGGGTGAAGAGCGCCAGTATATACGTAATTATCTGGATTTATTTAATGGCAAAGTGGAATATGCATTTCGTCTGGAGGAGTACTTTAATCTCCTAGTGGTTGGGCTGCAATCTGAGCTAGGTGATGTGTCATTAGTCGTAATTGCCAAAGAGGATCGGCTTAAGCTGCCCGAGTATATCCAAGATACCCGAATGATGTACGTGGTGGATTCGATTGATGAGGTGTATCGTAAAGCCAAGCTAAACGGAATTCCGATTTTACAAAAGCGCACTCCGAATGTCATGGGTGCACAGGGGCGTTTAGAGTTTGCGCCGGGTTACATTATCGAGTTGGCCGAAGCAACTAACCCTAGCTTATTTAATCCTGATTTATCAGAATTAAAGTTACCGCCAGCTAAGCCACTTCAGCGCTTAAAAACATCCACCAACCGATCTAACACCTAAAAATTACCGAGGTGCAGTTAACACCTACTTGCTTATCCATTAACTAGCAAGCCTTTACTGCTCCTCGAGCTTACAGGAGTGCTCGATGAAGGCGTAGGGGTGGATTGTCACACCTTCGGGGAGTGTCTTTTCGTAGGTGAGGTGGTATCGGCCGTATGGCGTCTTTAGGCGTTTATAGAAATTACCGTTAATTTGAGTGGTCAAAATCATGTAGTTTCTAAAACGGGTAAAGAGTTCGTGATTGATGCTAAAGTCAGGTGCTGCTTCCCAAAACTCATCAAGAGGACCTTGGAAGGTTAGGCCTTCCATATCGTAAATTGCTCTACCACAGGCTTTGACAGGGCAGTTGTGGTAGAGCGATGAGAAGCCAATTGTACTATTAACGACAACTGTGCCTAGGGCATTAGTTAGCAGACTGGGTAGATGCAGGTCGTGCACATAGTGAACACGTCCCATCGCATTATATTTTATGGCTAGTTTCTCGATTAGCTCGCTGTAGTCGTTATAGCCACGATCCATCGGGTGGTGTTTGAATAATAGATGAGTGTGACTAGGTGCCTTCTGAGCAAATGATTTCACCACATGACGGATAAACATTTTCACACTACGGAAGTCGGAGTGAGTGTGGATTTGTGAGTCGTTATAAACCTGAAGCGGTACTAGATAAAAGGACTTCGCCAAGGGACCGGTAAAGCGGTCTAGCATATGACGCTCTTTGCGATCGTAGTAAATCTTACGTGTAAAGCCACGTAGCCAGATCCAACCCTCTTTTAGACGGACTGGGCGATGGTGACGGTATTGCTTATAAAAAGGGCGTAGCAAAAGTGCGGCACTAAAGTATAGGAATCCCCACAGGCAAATCATATGGAAGGTGTAGCCTAATTCTTGCTCTGGTTGAACTGGTACTAAGCCATTCTTTAGGTAAAAGTCTGGGCTGCGCGGTAAGGTGGAATTATCATTAACCCCAAAACGCTCGAAAGTCACAAAATTAGGTCGTACGTAGCCTTCTTCAAAGACAAATAGCTCGATCTGATGTTTTTTGGCAACGCGGCGAGCCACTTTATGAATGGGGCGACAATCACCAAAAAGCACCACATAATCAATTTTTAATTCGATGAGCTTTTTCTCAAAAAAATCTTCCCATTGATTTGGATGGTCACGAAAATTAATTGCGTCACGACCACTAAACAACCAGTCCCCACCATTAAAGTTGATCCTAAAGACATTCGCGTTAATATTACGTAGCTGCGTCGCGATACGTTTAAAAAAAGGACCAACGGGTCCTTGTAAAAATAGAATATTTTTATGACTGAAATGATGAAGGTCAGTAATGATCACTATGTAATCCGACTAAAAAAAGCGATAATAGATAGGCAACTTCTTGAGGGAGTTGCGCACATTATAGTCTTAAATACAAGTTATCATTAGCAAATTTTGAAAAATGAGATGCTATGTCTATGAAAGCTTGCGCTATTACAAAACTTTTATTAGGCTATATGAGGTATTTGATATATTAGAAACCTTGAAATTTGTAAGGATTACGATGTATATAACACCTTCGGATAATTTGCACTATAATCTTTCCAGACTTTCTTTGAGTGATTTCCCTTACTTTTATATAAATTATGTCAGATACAAGCTTTAGCGCAAATAAAAACAAAAATAAGCTGTTCTTCATCGCGATAGTTCTCGTGCCCCTGATTCTGGCAATTATTTATTATGTTGCTTTTGCGGCGGATCGCTATGTGAGTCGTGCTGAGATAGCCGTCCGACAAACGGATAATAATAATCCCACCGCTAATATCCCAGGTTTATCCTTACTGACGGGTTCAATGAATCCGACCTCACGCGAGGAGACGCTATATTTGCGTCAATACATTATGTCAGCGGATATGCTGGGCATATTACGTGAGGAGCTTGACTGGAAGGAGCATTATGCAGCGGAGAAGAGTGATCCGCTTTATTGGTTAAGTAGTGAGGCTTCTGATGAAGATACCCTAGAATACTACCAACGTGTGGTTAAGGTGTTTTTTGATGCAGAAACGGGGCTATTGCAAATTGAGGTCCAAGCATTTGAACCGGCGGTCGCTAAGCAGATATTGGACATTATTTTGCGCGAGAGTGAGGAGTTTGTTAATGAACTCTCACAGCGCATGACACGGGACCAATTAGCTTTTGTTGAAAGAGAGCTCGCAAATTCATTAAAAAACTATGAGTTGAAGCGTGATGAGTTACTTGTCTTTCAAGCTCAAAATAATTTATTAGATGCTGAAGAAACGGCAATCGCACGTTCTACTACGATTGCTATGATGGAGGCTGAGCTAGCAACAGAGCGAGCTAAGTTAAGTGCTCTGCGAGCCTCATTAAGTCGTCATGCGCCACAGGTGCAGCAGCAAGAAAAGCGTATTGCCGCATTAGAGCAGCAGATCATGGCTGAGACGCAGCGCTTGATCGGTCAGGAAGGTAGCGATAAGCTTAATACAGTAGCTGCCACCTATCGTGAATTAAGTATTCAGGCTGGAATTGCCGAGGAAGCGTATAAGATTAGCTTAGCCTCACTAGAAAATACACGGATTGAAATCAATAAGAAGTTCCGCAGTTTAGCGGTGATTGTGAGTCCTAATATGCCGGATAGTGCGATTTATCCAAAGCGTATTTATAATTTGATCACGATATTTATTGTGTTAATGGCTTTATTAGGTATCGTGCGATTTGTCGCTGCGGTGATTGAAGACCACAAGGATTAATTTTAGTAATAATCAAACGATTCACGCTAACTGTTTTTAAAGATAAGCATTATGATGTTACAACGCACAGATTTTTTTATAACCCTAGTGCCTTCTCAGCGTATATTACGTCTGATTGGTGCGTCTATTTTTGCATTGGCCTTGGCGGGCTGTGGTTCCATGTTGTCTGGTACAGGGCCTTATAAGGATGCGATTCAGTCATCCGCTGAGACAGCGGACTTACCCTATAAATTAATTAATTTACAAGCGGATAATATCGGCTCTTATGCACGTCGTCCCCAAGCCGCAGCAGTGAGTGATGTGTCGTCTGTCGCTAGTACCACGGCGATTCGTCTAGTCGCAGGAGATATGCTCAAGGTCATGATCTCGGATTCGGCTGAAGGGGGGGTATTTGCACCATTAGCCGTTGGCGG
>CAZIKJ010000009.1:0-1857 GCA_964539685.1 uncultured Pelistega sp. | reverse complement strand
GGATAGTCGTCTTCCAGCAAATGCTCGAGCGCATTAAATACCTGGCGGCAGACACCACAGCGCACCATGCCTTGGCGCTGTTGAATCTGCTCTTCAGTTAAGGTGAGATGACTGTCGCAATGCGGACATGCTGTTTTCATGTAAAAGCCTCGTTGCTATTTTTTCTGCCCATGTAAACATACCCAACCCTCTTGTGCACGCCACACAGTGAGCTGGATATAAGGAGCATAAGCTGCAATCACTTCATCTGCTTGACGCTCTAGCACACCCGATAGTACTAAATGCCCATGCGCTTGGACGCGTGCGCTGAGCATAGGGGCAAGCATCTTTAATGGGTTTGACAGAATATTAGCAAGCACGACATCGAATTGTCCAGCCGCTAGCGCATCAGGCAGCATAAAGTCAATTTCAACTTGATTAATACTGGCGTTATGCTGAGCTGTGGTGACGGCTTGGGCGTCAATGTCCACACCAAGCACTTCTTGCGCACCTAGCTTTTTGGCAATAATTGCCAAGATGCCAGAGCCTGCACCATAATCAAGTACTCGCTGACCTGCATAATGACTTTGCGCTAACCATTCAGAGCAGAGGTGTGTAGTCGGATGGCTACCAGTACCAAATGCTAAACCTGGATCCAACTCGATAAAAATATTCTCGTCTTGTGCTTGGGCATGCACGACATCAGGATTTTCTTTGTGCCAACTCGGCACGATCCAAATTCGTTCCGCAATTTGGATGGGATCAAATTGTGCTTGTGTTAAGCGGACCCAATCTTCATCGGCCACTTCGCGCACATGCGCAAGCTCACGATAATCCGTGCCGCTTAAATCTTGCAAGAGCGTGAGCACCTCATCAGAACTAAGCTCATCAGGTAATAAAGCCACCACATAATTACGTTCCCAGGCCTGCACTTCAGGCTCGGTACCTGGCTCACCAAATAAGGGACGCTCGCTCTCGGTGTTATTGTCTGCATCTTCAACCGAAACCGATAAGGCTCCGATTTCTAATAAGTGATCTGATAAGGCTTCGGTTTCGCTTTCAACGCTGAGTAAGACTAGCTCGCGCATATGAACACCTCTATGATATTTTAGGTTTAAATCAACAACAACCCCGTCCAGAGGACGGGGTTAGCAACGAAACTAAGCATAGGCAGTGAGTTTAGCGACAACGTCAATAGGTGCTAGAGACACATGTAGCCGCACATATCACTTCAGTAACGTCATTGTTTCGCCGCTACTGACCTAGCTCAAACTGCATTTGCTAGATCCTGCCAACTCTGCCTAATCCAGCTATTTAGCCGATTTGGCCGATTTGCCTGTTTCGTTTAATTTATTCTCTAAGTAGTGAATAGTCGTACCACCTTCAATAAAGTTCGCATCGCTCATTAAATCACGATGTAACTCAATATTGGTTTTAATGCCTTCCACAACCATCTCAGACAAGGCTAAGCGCATACGTGCTAACGCTTGGTCACGAGTCGCACCATAGGTAATCAACTTAGCAATCATGGAATCGTAGTTTGGTGGAACGCGATAACCCGTAAATGCATGAGAGTCAAGGCGAACACCTGGACCACCGGGTGTATGCCAACCTGTAATTAAACCAGGAGATGGGATAAAGGTATATGGATCTTCGGCATTAATACGGCACTCGATCGCATGACCACGAATCTCAATGTCTTTCTGCTTGAGTTCAAGTGGTAAACCTGCGGCGATACGGATTTGTTGTTGCACCAAGTCAACGCCAGTTACACATTCCGTGATGGTATGCTCAACTTGAATACGGGTGTTCATCTCAATAAAGTAGAACTCACCATTCTCATACAAGAACTCGAAGGTACCTGCGCCACGATAGCGT
>CAZIKJ010000008.1:0-3455 GCA_964539685.1 uncultured Pelistega sp. | reverse complement strand
ATACCCAAACTAACGATATTCGGACCATTGTGCATCACGTAAATCATTAAAGGTACATACAAGAAAATTAATTTGGGCCGACGTAAACCAAAGCGAAACAACAGCTCTTCCACTATAGGTGCCCACACTGCCGCCAATAGAAAAAGATACGGAATATCCAAATTAATTCTATGTTTAGCACCCACAGACTCGGCTACGCCAATCGCAATTGGCGCCAGTAAGCCAATATTCAGAAGCCAAAGAAATAAGGCCCATTTTAAAAGTAAGCGCAACGGTGTATGAACTTTGAGGTCGCTCCACCAACCATCACCCCGACGATTATTGGCAATTCGGGGACCAAAGCCTGGTCGCAACACATAAGTCCAGAAGGCTTTTAAATCATTTTTAAAGGTCAATTGAGAAGACACGACAAAGAGCCCCTTTATACCTTAGCAGCAAGTTCACGAGACGCTAAATTATAATCCCCTTTGAGGAGTGCTTGTACGCTTTTGATGGCGCGCACTAAGCTATCTTCAATCAAAGGCATATCATCTTTACGTGGCGCATGTAACACATAATCAGCCACCTGCTGAGCCAAACCCATGGTACGTGGATGACCAATACCAATGCGCATACGCAAGAAATCGGGACTTCCCATCTGAGCTTGAATATCGCGCAGACCATTATGCCCAGCATGGCCACCACCTTTCTTGAGCTTTATCTGTCCAGGTAAGAGATCCAATTCATCATGCAAAACCAGAATTTCTTCAACACTAATTTTATAAAACTGTGCTAAAGCACGAACCGCCTGCCCTGAACGATTCATATAGGTCATGGGCTTTAAAAAATAAAGATTTCCATCTATGGTTTTAGTCTTAGCAACTAGTCCTGCAAAGCTTGTCTCCAATGTAAAGCTTGCACGATACATATCCGCCAACTGGTCGGCCAGCCAAAAACCCACATTATGGCGCGTAGCTTCATACTGAGCACCTGGGTTTCCAAGTCCAACAATGAGTCGAATAGTGTGATTCACAATACTTCCTTACGTACAAAATCCCCCGTAAGCTTAACGCACAACGGGGGATTATGGAATGATTTATACAAACATAACCTGAATAAGGCTATATTCATCAATCAATTTACTCAGCAGCAGCTTCGCCTTCGGCGCTATCAGCAGCTTCAGCTTTAGGACCTTTAGGCGCAACGGCAGAAGCCAATACTTCTTCTGCTGGAGCTACGAACGTAACACCTTTAGGTGCTTTAACAGAGCCTAAGTGAACTACTTGCGCTGACTCAAGTTCAGCTAAGTCAACAACAATCTCAACAGGCAAGTCTTTCGGCAAGCAAGTGATTTCGATTTCGTTCAATACGTGAGAAATATTTTCACCGTGCAATTTAACTGCTGGTGATAGATCTGCATTAATGAAGGTCAATGGCACTTTAGTGGTAATCGCTTGACCAGCTTCAACACGTTGGAAGTCAATGTGTAGAACTTGTTGCTTGTATGGGTGCCGTTGAACCGCACGCAATAAGACATTCTCAACTTTACCGTCTAAGTTCATTTCTAGCACTGATGCATGGAACTCGCTTTTACGTACAGCGTGGTACATTTGGTTGTGATCAAGTTCGATGCTAACAGCTTCACCTTTACCACCGTAAACGATGCCAGGTACGCTACCAGCACGACGCAGGCGGCGGCTCGCACTCGAACCCTGAACGTCACGCAATTTGGCGTTAAATTTCATGGAATACTCCGAATATCAAAAAACATAAAAATAAAAAAGCTTAAGCTTAAAGCTTAAACCGTGATTCAGTTGATACCGCGACCAGTATCAACTCGAATTCTTAATCTGCAAACATCGAGCTCACTGACTCAGATTGCGAAATACGTAAAATGGTTTCACCTAATAGGGCTGCCGAAGATAATTGACGAATCTTCGGACAAGCAGCGGCCGCTTCACTCAATGGGATTGTGTCGGTAACCACCAACTCATCAATCTCAGAGCCACCAATACGCTCAATCGCGCTGCCTGATAGAACAGCATGCGTACAATAAGCATAAACAGCCTTAGCGCCACGCTCTTTCAAGGCAGACGCCGCTTTCGTTAAGGTACCCGCTGTATCAACCATATCATCCATAATGATACAGGTACGACCATCAACCTCACCGATAATGTTCATCACTTCTGAGACATTGGCGCGTGGACGACGTTTATCAATAATTGCTAAATCAGCTTCAAGTTGCTTAGCTAATGCGCGAGCACGTACAACACCACCAATATCTGGTGAAACCACTACTAAGTCTTTAAATTGACGACGATCAATATCGGCCAATAAGACTGGGCCTGCATAAATATTATCCACAGGAATATCAAAGAAACCTTGGATTTGGTCAGCATGCAGGTCCATTGTTAATACACGATCAACGCCAACAGACTGCAGCATATTCGCTACCACCTTAGCGGTAATGGCTACACGCGCTGAGCGTGGACGGCGGTCTTGACGCGCATAACCAAAATATGGAATAGCTGCCGTAATCGTACCTGCTGAGGCGCGACGTAAGGCATCAACCATCGTCATGATTTCCATCAGGTTATCATTGGTTGGCGCACATGTCGGTTGCAATACGAAAACATCGCGACCGCGCACATTCTCTAGAATCTCAACCATGACCTCACCATCTGAGAAACGACCAACGGTCATTTTTCCAAGTGACATATCTAAGTGATTGACGACATCAACAGCAAGCCTAGGATTAGCAGTGCCGGTAAAAATCATGAAGTTTTTTGTAGTCATGATAGTGAGGGGGGGGGGGAGATAAGTAGTAAGAAAAAAACCGTTTAGCAATACAGCCAAATCTGGTGTCGCATAAACGGTCTCATATATTGTGTTGGCTGGGGCGGAAGGATTCGAACCTTCGCATGCTGGAATCAAAATCCAGTGCCTTAACCAGCTTGGCGACGCCCCAACACTTGTCTTATATGGCTGAGTGATTTAAATTATTAAATACGCCCTGCCTGACAAGATTTAAATTATACCCAAACTTTTCTGATTTTGAAAAGGGGTTGTTGCAAAAATCACTCAATACTCAATAAATCGTTGCATTATTGTCACACTTATTACTTTCTTGACACTAAGCTTGATGATGAACTGCATTTTGTACCCTTATTTTTACGCCTACATCCTCTTTGTCAGACAAACCAATCTACGTCCCTAATTACGCCCCTAATAAAGCCTTAATCGGGTGCTCTTGCAAGCTTTGACAAACTTGCACGTATTTTATCGCAAGATGATCCGCTGATTGCATTTGCCACGTATCTGCCCACGCACGTATTTGAGACGCGAGCTCATGTGCTTGCTGCACATCACTTACCGGCAGAAAAAAACACGACCCTGAGCCTGTCATCCGCACAGGCCACCCTTGCTGATGACAGGCCTGGACTAAAGTATTTAAGCTTGGGTAAAGCAATAAGGCA
>CAZIKJ010000007.1:0-1673 GCA_964539685.1 uncultured Pelistega sp. | reverse complement strand
CCTCGACCTCGTCGGCTTCAGGCATGATCGCCACGGTACACGCCGAGGTATGCACACGACCTTGCGATTCAGTCTCAGGCACCCGTTGTACACGATGCGCACCTGATTCATATTTCAAGCGACCATACACACCATCACCATCAATCCGCGCAATCACCTCACGGTAACCACCGAGTTCGGAAGGGTTCTCACTCATCACCTCGACACGCCAGCCATTTTGCTCAGCATAGCGGCTGTACATACGGAATAAATCACCGGTAAAAATCGCACTCTCATCACCACCTGTACCCGCACGAATCTCCAAGAACACACTACGACCATCATCAGGGTCTTTAGGCAATAGTTCAACTTGCAACTTCTCTTCGAGTTCTTCCAGGCGTGCCTTAGCAGCCTTCATCTCTTCCTCACCCATCTCTTTCATCTCGGGGTCAGCCATCATCTCAATGGCAGTCTCAAGATCACCTTCAGTATCGGTGAAGTCTTTAAACAACATCACAACAGGCTCAATTTCACTGCGTTCACGTGATAGTTTGCGAAAGCGATCCATATCTTGCACCGTCTCAGGCTCAGATAAAATCGCATCTACCTCAAGAAGTCGCTGAGTCAGTTGCTCTAAACGAAAGCGCATTGATTGCTTCATAATTAAATACTCTAATTTTAAATTTTTTGAAAAAGTTCATTCGGTGCTATGTGCACGTGTTAATTCTTGAAAAATTTAAGCGCTATACGCACTTATTAAATTCTTGGAAAACGTTCGGCGCAATATGCACTCATTAATTTTCTGAAAAGGACTGAGGTGTTAAGCACCTATTTGGCTAAATGCATCATGCGACAGATACGCACTCGATTCAGCGGACAAGACAAGAAGTCAGCCCAGCGCGCCATGGACACGATGACTGACTTAAGAAGACAGAATGGCTAATGCTTATTTTCTTGCAGCAGCTCAGTATCTTGGAAAGGGAATAATTTCGGCAACATACCGACTAGTTGTCCACGATCTTCCTCAGGGCTGCGATTCAACACTTGCATCGGCGCATGCAGATATTTCTGCGTTAAGCTACGCGATAGGCGCTCAAGCACCTCTTCAGGATCCATACCCTTAGCCAGCATCTTACGAGCGCGCTCAAGTTCATGCTGACGCACGACATCAGCGCCGGCATTCAAACCTTGAATGACCGGCACAACGGTACGTGTCTGCATCCAGTGCATAAAACTCTGCACGCGGCTATCAATAATCGCCTCAGCTTGCACCACGGCCGCTTGACGCGAATCATTACCCATCTGCACCACGCGACCTAAATCATCAACGGTATAGAGATAGACATCATCTAATTTGGCGACTTCAGGCTCAATATCACGTGGTACCGCTAAGTCCACCATCACCATTGGCTTAAAGCGACGTAGCTTTGACGCCTTCTGGATCATGCCCAAACCTAAAATTGGCAGGGCCGAGGCCGTACAGGAGACGACAATATCGTATTCGTGGAGATGTTGAGGCAAATCAATGAGCTTCATGGTCTGCGCATCAAAGCGAGCAGCCAAGGCCTCACCACGCTCTAGCGTACGGTTCGCCACCATAATGGATTTCGGACTCTTCGCTGCGAAGTGCGTGGCACAGAGCTCAATCATCTCACCCGCACCCACGAAGAGCACACGGGTTGCATTGAGATCAC
>CAZIKJ010000006.1:0-1643 GCA_964539685.1 uncultured Pelistega sp. | reverse complement strand
ATCCAAAACCCTTGGGTCTTAAGTATTTTTGCTCTGTTCTTAGTGGCTTTCGGGATTGCTATGTTTGGCAGCTTTACCTTCCAAATGCCCGCCTCAGTTCAGACTAAGCTGAATAATTTTATGAATAAACTTCCTGCAGGGCAGATGGGCGGTTCCTTGATTATGGGCATGGTTTCCGCACTGATTTGCGGGCCATGTGTTGCCGCACCGCTGGCTGGGGTCTTGTTATTCATCTCCCAGACTGGTGATGTGCTCAGTGGCGGTCTTATTCTATTCGTCCTAGCCTGGGGTCAAGGCGCTTCTCTCTTGCTCTTAGGCTCAAGCTCTGGTGCTTTATTACCTAAGTCAGGCCAATGGATGAATACCGTGAAATATATCTGCGGCCTACTCCTATTTGCCGCGGCACTCTGGATGGCCATGCCACTTCTACCCGCCTGGTTACCGATGATTCTCTGGGCGCTATTGGCTTTTGCTTTCGCTTGGGTAGTGGGTAGCTTTAAGGGCTATCGCCCAAGACCTAGTCTGTTTGCCCTAATCGCTAAATTCTTAGGTTTAGCGGCTTTTGCTTGGGGAGTATTATTACTGGTTGGTCTAGCGATGGGTTCTCGTAGCGTTATCAGTCCACTCACCGTACATGAATATAGCAGCGAAGCCACGCTCTTTACCCGTGTTAGCACCCTTGCAGAGTTAAACAATGCCTTGAGCACTACGGATAAGCACGTGATGCTGGACTTCTATGCCGACTGGTGTATTTCATGCCGCGAGATGGAAAACTTCACCTTCACTGAGGCCAATGTAAAAGCCAAGATGGACCAGATGCTACTGCTCCAAGTCGATGTTACCAAGAATAACCGCGATGACCGCGCTTTATTGAAGCGCTTTAAGCTCTTTGGGCCACCAGGGATTATCTTCTTCGACAAGACTGGTAAAGAGCTTGGAGATGTACGAGTGATTGGTTTCCAGAATGCCGAGAAATTTGCTGAAAATCTGGATAAGGTCTTAGTGAAGTAAGGACGACAAAGTGCTGTCGGCTACTGTGGCTATGGCTACCATGGCTATGAAGTGACTCCAAAAATTAGACTTAACAAATCTACTATTTTGGGGTCATTTTTTATGACTTATAGCGTTCAGTTCAATTACGCACCTTCAAAATCTCGTCATACTTAACACCACGCTGCTAAGTATGACGAGCGAACTCACTCTGAGTCAATGGCCGCTGAGCATTAATTAACGAGAGAGTTAAAGGCTTATTAAAGATCCAAATCAATATGCCCGCCCGTACAGCTTCGTGATACACAGATCATCATGGCATCTTGGCGCTGTTTCTCCTCATCAGTCAGGTAGACATCACGGTGAATCACATCACCGCTCAAAACCTTGGTATAACAGGTACCACAGATGCCTTGCTCACACGAGGTCTCAACCTTGATTTCATTCTCACGCAGCACATCGGCAATACTTACCCCAGGAGGTATACTGAAAGTCTGGCCTGACTTCACTAGGCCCACGGTAAATTCAGACTCATTGGCATGATCGAGTGGGTTGGTAAAGACTTCACAATGCAACTTGATCTGCGGCCATTGCTTTTCAGCTAATACCTCTTGCAAGATATGCAGCATGCCTAAAGGGCCACAGAAATACAC
>CAZIKJ010000005.1:0-9235 GCA_964539685.1 uncultured Pelistega sp. | reverse complement strand
AAGTAATGCCTGTTCTTGCTGCCTTGATTACTTTTGCTTGTCTAACAGCTCTTGATAAAGTGCCATATGTTGTTCAACAATAATCGGCAAGGCGAATTCTTGCTCAGCAAGTTGGCGCCCTGCCTTACCCATGGCTTGGCGCCGCTCCTTATTCTGAATTAGACCTTGAATCGCCCCACTTAAAGCCTGCGCATCTTTCACAGACACCAACTCGCCACTCATCTGCGGAATAATAGCATCACGACATCCAGGAACATCAGTAGTAACGACTGGACGCGCACTGGCAGCGGCCTCTAATAATGATTTAGGAATCCCTTCACGATAAGAAGGCAGCACCACGATATGCGACTGAGCGTAGAGTTGCGCAATATCATGCCGCTCACCAAGCACATGCAGATGCTCACTAATCTGTGCTAGTTCTTGCTCATTTAAAGAGGCAGGATTACCTGGATCTAGGCTACCAGCAAGTTGCCAAACACTCTTATCATCACCCGCTTCACGAGCTAGGCGTGCTGCTTGGGCATACTCCATAACACCCTTATCTTTCAATAAGCGTGCTGCCATCGTCACCACCACGGGCTCAGGTGGCTCCTCTGTGGCGACAAACACGCGCATATCAACACCTGAACCCTTGATCAGTACAGCTTGATTAGCACGTAAGGCGCCAATGCGTTCTAAGACATTTTTATCATCCTGATTTTGGACAATCACCTTACTATTCGGGTGAGCTAAAGCCGATTTATATAAGGTCACTGCCGCTGTTTTCAGCAGATCCAAGCCAGCACGTTGACGTGTAAAAATAAAACCCAATCCTGAAATTGCGTACACAACAGCCTTAACCTTAGCTAAGCGTGCGGCAATTCCGCCATAAAGCACAGGCTTAATCGTCACCAGATGCACCAAATCGGCCTGTTCTTGACGAAAGAGACGATACAAAAAATAAATCGTTTTTAATTCTTGTATGGGATTCGTGCCGCTTCGAGACATGGGCAAGACATGGTGTTTTAAGCCCGCCGCCAGGATCTTCTTTACAGACTCCCCTGCCATTGTCACTATATGTACATCATGACCAGCCTGCTTGGCAGCCAAAGCAATGGATAAGCGATGTGAGAGAAAAAATGCTGGGTTATTTACCACAATGAAGAGTTTAGCCATTAGCTATATCCTTTACTTTTGAACCATTTCATTCCAAGTTTGCTCGTAGCGCGCCACCATAGTGGCTAAACTGAAATGTGTCAGTACAAATTGTCGAACCTCTGAGGCATATTGAGTTTTTTCGCTAGTCGTTAAGCTCTCAAGATACTCAAGCGCCTGCCCCATCTTCAGAGCTAAATCAGCGGGATTGCTTGCTTGAGCTACCCAACCCAACTCGCCAACCATTAAAGCCGCATCGCCAACATCGGTCACAACACACGGCGTACCGCAGGCCATGGCTTCGGCGACCACATTCGGAAACCCTTCTGCAATACTCGATAAGACATGAACATCTAAAGCCGACATAATCGCAGGTACATCGTTGCGCATTCCGAGAAGGATAATGTCTGTATTGCTTGCACTGTCCGGCAGCTGCGCAGTGGCTTGTGAGGTCTGCGATGCATTGTCATCCTGCGAGTCAGAGCGCCCCAAATCTACCGCTTGTGCCGTCTGTAACGCAGGCAAAATCTGAGATTCATCGTGAGCATTTAAGCCTAGCTCTTGAATCAAGGCCATCAATTCAGCATTGCTCTGCTCCAAGCCCTTGCCCACTAATACTAAACGTGGGGCCATACGCCCTTGCTTAAGCCTCTCTTGCTTCAGTAGTTTATAGGCGCGTAATAAACTCGCATGATCTTTTAGGGGATTCCAACGTGCCACAAAGCCCAAGAGTGGTTTACCTGACTTTAACTGCCATGCTTGGCGTAATTGTTCCGCACTTATGGGATCATTTTGCCAACGGCTAAGGTCATAGCCATTTTGAATAACGACCATGCGATTCTTATCATAGGCCCAGGTTTGATGCAATTTCGCTGCTTGTTCACCACAGACAATAATTTTCTGTGGAATAAAGCGACTCATTAAACCACTGAGACGTGCTAAGTAATAGGCACTACGCGAGCTTTGCTTGAGCTGATAGCCAGAATTGCGAATTCCCCAAGCAATATGCTTGAAACCGGCTACACGAGCGGCTAAACCCGCAATAAAATCCGCATGATACATCCAAGTTTGAACCACATCGGGTTTTAATTCTCTGATTTTCTTTAGTAAGCGCCTAAAATCACCCACACTGAAACGGCCAGGACGCATACCTAAGCAATGTAGCTCAACACCCGCTTGTCGAATTGCCGCACCATACATACCTTCATCAGCAAAGGACAAGACAATATTCTCTTCTTGTGAATGGCTGACCAGGCGGGTTAACACGCTTTCCGCCCCACCTTGTCCAAGACCGCTAATAATATGTACTATACGAAGTTGACGTCTCATAACTACCTTACTTTAGTTAAAGCAAATCACACATTGCTGACCTTACTCTGCTTGACCAAATCACTCATGACTTACCTTGCACGGTTTACCTAAATTAATCATGACTAAGCTGGCGTCCTATAGATCGTATCGCTGAACACGCTACGATTTTGTCTTGGATTCATGACTTAGCGGACTCATGATTTAGCGACTAGTTGTGCAAATAAGTCATCCCACTGTTGCAACACCTGATCTTGACAATAATGCGCAAAGACATGCGCCTGTCCACACTTTGCTAGATTCTGACGATATTCTGGCTCTTGCATCATGCGGACTAAGTGCTCTTGAAAGTCATTCTCATCATTCAGTGGAATAATCTCAGCACATTGACCTTCCTGACTAATTTCGCGCGGACCACTCGGACAGTCAAAAGCAATCACTGGCAAACCCATCGCCATCGCCTCAATCATGGCATTGGGAAAACCTTCTAGACGCGAGGTCATGGCAAAGATTTGCGCCTCACGCATCTTCTCCCAGGGTTGAGTAGTTTTCCCTTCAAGGAATATCGATTCAGTTTTATTTAAACTCATAATCAGTTGCTGGAGTTTCTCACGTTCAGGGCCATCACCATAAATATGCAAAGTCCAGCCTGGTACCTGTTGGCTGGCTTGATTGAACATATGAATCAATACATCAAACTGCTTACTACTGACCAATCTGCCCAGAGCCATTATGCGCTGTGGTGTCTCTGTATTGGTGGGGAGTTGTGGTAAATCAAGGGGCAAGGGATTAGGCATCACCACCAAGGATTTTAAGGGTGGCATACTAGCTTGAAACTCATCAGCGGCTTGCTTAGTTTGCAGCATCACCACATCAGCGCGCGGATACAAGTGACGACGTAAGGATTTTAATGCTGAACTTATTCTCTGATGTAAGGGATGAGAGCGCTCTGAAACAATCAAAGGAATCCGTAAGCCCATACTGGCTATCAGACTCATAACATTCACATTGGTCAAAAACGACACCATCACATCAGGGCGCTCTTGGCGCATAAGACGACGTAAATAAAAAGGCTTAAGACCTCGCTTAATGAATTTATTTTGCGGCATTATCTGACTTAACCACACGACACGGACACGATCATCTAAGGGATAAAATGACTCGCCACAGCCTTGAGTAAACGTCGCGACCAATACCACCTCGTAGCCACGGGCTACCCAAGCATTGGCTAAGCTAACACCGACACGTTCCGCACCACCCGCATTTAAGGAGCTTAATAACAATATTATTTTCATGCATGCATCCAGATTATTCGCTCATAAGGCAGACTTAGGTTTACAACGTTGTTCATCTCACGCCAGCCTATTGACTCGATAAGCATAGATAAATAGCCAGAGGGCTTACGACGTAGTTCATTTCACACGACCATCAATATTGAGTTTCAAGATACTAGGTGGACTAGACGCGAATTTTATACGTATCTAACCAGGCTTGCATCATTAAGATACCCCACAAATGACCGCTCCAATCACCTGCTCCTTGTTGGTGCTGCTGCCAAATAGTTTGGACCATACGCGCATCGAATAGGCCTTGCTGCTGCAAGCGTTCTTGCGATAGAAGATCGGCCGCCCATGCTTTCATCGGTCCACGTAACCACTGTCCTAAAGGCACAGAGAAGCCTTTCTTCGGACGCTCAACGAGATGTTGTGGCACATAACGGTAAAGTAACTGCTTCATTAGCCACTTAGACTGGCCATCACTTTGCTTGTAGCGAGGATGAATATTCCAGACGAATTCAAATACACGATGGTCTAATAGCGGCACTCGTGTTTCTAAGGAGTGGTACATGGCCGCCCTATCCACCTTCACTAAAATATCATCAGGCAAATAAGAAAGCGTATCCAAAATTTGCATAGTATCTTGCAAATTACGCAATGGCTTACCATCAAAGCAGGTACGCAATCTTTCCGACTGGAGAACCAACTTCTCAGGCTGCTTCCAATATGAAACGAAGGGTTGGTAAAACTCTACGGTATTTCTTGCTTGTAAAACTTGCGCTAACTGCGTGAGTTTTTCTTGCTTTTGTCCTATTGGCAAACAATTCGCTAAGGAATTAACAGCCTTCGCCATGGCTGGACGTAGTGCCGCAGGCACCTTATGATAACGGTCCCACCACGCTTGTGCTCGTGCATAGCGCTTATAACCGCCAAACAACTCATCACCTGCATCACCTGATAAAGCAACCTTAACATGCTGAGCCGTTAATCCCATCATCACCAAGACAGGTAATTGCGATGAATCGGCAAAGGGTTCGCTATAAACATCGGCCAAGGACTGAAAAACCGTTAATGCATCATTACCGTCCATATACAGTTCGGTATGCTCAGTACCAAGATGCTGCGCAACGGCTTTAGCATAAGGCGCCTCATTATATTCAGCTTGCTCAAAGCCAATGGCAAAGGTTTTCACTGCATGACTACTTTGCTTTTGCATCATCGACACAATCAGGGAGGAGTCCGTACCTCCTGATAAAAAGGCACCCAGACTAACATCTGCCAGCATTTGCCCTTTGACTGCCTCAGTTAAAACCTGCTCAAATGCGTCAATCGCTTTGTTATCATCACTAAAAACACGCTCACTACCACGCTTAGCCACATCATAAGCCGACCAATATGTCTTAGGTTCAGGCAACTCATTCTGTCCAAATAAGTGTTCTTCACCTAATTGCACATAACTAGCAGGCGGCAATTTATACACCTGCTCAAAGATGGTATGCGGTGCTGGAATATAATTATGACGCATCAGTAGAGTCACGGCACCACGGTTAATCCGCTTATCGAACTCTTCAATAGGTATTAATGCCTTAAGCTCAGAAGCGAACATCAAACCCTGATCCTGTTGTGTATAGTACAGAGGCTTCTCACCAAAGCGGTCACGCGCCAACACTAAGTTACGTTCATATTGGTCCCATAATGCAAAAGCAAACATACCCACAGCTTGACGCAAAGTTTGCTCAACTCCCCAAGCGACAATACAGGCTAATAAGGTTTCCGTATCAGAGTGACCGCGCCATTGTGGTGCTTGTGCACCCAAGGCTTCACGTAAGGCAAAGTGATTATATATTTCACCGTTAAAGACAATCACGTAGCGCTGATCTGCACTTAACATAGGCTGATGACCATGCTCAGATAAATCTTGAATCGCTAAGCGAACATGGGCTAAACCGACCTTCTGGTCTGAGCTTAACCACACGCCACGACTATCGGGACCTCGCCTCTTAAGGCGCTCGCATGCCTGTTCTAATTCTTCTTGTTTATGCTTAAACTGACCAATTAAGCCAATAATCCCACACATAATTAGTCCTATTTCATGCTGAGTAGTTGCTCAAACAATCTATCCCACTGCTGGTAAATACTGCGCGTTGAAAAGCGTTCACGCACTTCCTTGGCTTCTTGCCCAAGTTGAGCCCGACGCTCAGGATCACTCATTAAGTCGTGCAAGGTTTTCGCTAAAGCATCCACATCTTGATCTGGTCGCACCAACACACCATCTACCCCATCACGAATAATCTCTCTAGGTCCACTATCACAATCGAAAGAAACCGCGGGTAAGCCATAAGACATCGCCTCTTGTAGGCTATTCGAAAGCCCTTCAAAACGTGAGCTGAGAACAAATAGGTCTGCCGCCAAATACCATTGACTTAAATTACCCACTCGTCCTGGCAAGAGAATTCGTTCTTGTAGATGCGCTTCCTTAATTTGTTTTAGCAAGGGCTCACGCTCATCCCCTTCGCCTAAGATGATTAATTGCCAGTTAGGCACATCGGCCGAAATTTTAGTAAATGCTTGAATTAATTTATCAAAGCCTTTTTCTTCATGCAAACGACCAACAGCTAATAACCAATGGGTATTACTTGGTTTATAGCAAATCACCTTGGGCTCCGCATCCTGCATCGGCCAATGCACAGCATTCGCAATCACTTTGGCTTTGCACCCCGACACATGATCGCATAACCATTGAGAGGATAACTGCGTCAGCGCAATGACGGCATCGGCACGCGGGTAGGCAAAGCGACGTAAACGCTGCCATAACGATGAAATTTTCTGTGAGGGTGGATGCGCATGCTCGGTCGCAATCACGCGTGTTGCAGTACCTCGTGCCGCCAAAATACTATATACGGAACAGGCAGTCATCACACCTAAGCAGATTTCGGGACGATACTGATTCATGAGTTTACGTATCGCTAGAATCTTACGCAGATGGCCGAGGGCCCCAGAGCTAGCTTCTAAATGCGATAGGCTGATGCGCTTGATACGTTGGTCAAATTGATACACATCTGTGGCAGGATCAGAGAAAGTCACCAGCACGACCTCATGCCCTAAAAAGGTCCAATGCGACGCCAAGTCCACCGTCACTCGCTCGGCACCACCGCCGCGCAGTGAGGGAATCACAATCATAATACTTAACTGAGCTGCTTTATCCATGGCATCAACTCTTGGGTAAGCGCCATGCTACTACAAAGTAGCAGACGAACGATAATAAATACATCATGCCTGTTGCTAACATAATGCCATTGACACCATAACTCGGGGCCAATAAATAATTCATCAAGGCCTTAATTAAGAAATTGGCAATAGCGATAATAGCCATCACGCGATAACGATGTTGGCTCGCTAAAAGTTGCACTAAGATAAGTACACCAAAATAAAACGGCAACTGCACCAAGCCATAGCGCAAGACTTCAGTCACACGCTGTGTGTTTTCAGATGTAAAAGCACCATGTTCAAATAGTATTTTAACCATGTATGGCGCAATAAACCACATAATGAGGACCGCAAGCGCACCTAAACCCAACATAGCAACAGACCATTTTAAGGCCATCTGTTTGGCCTGCTCTGCATCACCGCGGCTATGCACGTCCGCCAGCACAGGTAAGGCAGCGCGCCCAACCGAGGCCGCGCCTAAGCCGAGAATTAAGGACAACAGGCGCGTAGCATAACCCATCGTGGCATTCGCATTATCACCAAGGCGTGCCGCCACCATCTGGTCAAGTGGCCCGACAAAACTCATGGCAATCTGACCAATCAACATAATCCCAGCCGAGCTGAGTAATAAGTGCCATTGATCGGAGCTAAAGCGCCAACGTGGCCAGATAAAGCCATGACCATCGGCACGCTCAGCCAAAAACCAGAGAATCAGACTCTGCACGATATAACCGACTAAGGTACCTAAGAGCAAGGGCCAGACCGACACATCATCGGGCGATAAGAAAATCCACAGTAAGATAAAGAGCGCAGGCAGACTATCGAGCAAAGTATTAATATGGCGTTCTTTAGCACGTAGACGTGAAGTGCTGACCCCTATCAGCAGAATCAACAAGACCCCTGGCGCGAAGGCCCAAATCAATAAGTGACTAAAATCACGCGCCGATTGACTGAGTTGACCTGCTGTTAATTGGATAATCTGTGGCCAGAAAAACCAGGTCAATACGGCAATCCCTGTGCCAAGTGTGAGCACCCAGGCCTGTAATTCAGCAGTGAATATTTTTTTCTCTGCCTCGCCAAGATGCTTTAACTTCACGAGCACAGGAATTAACACAATGGAGAAGGCACCGACCATGGTCATCGGCAACCAACTCGCCATGGTCATGGTAAATTGATAGGCATCGACCACATCACTGACGCCATAACGATTGGCAATTGCCATCTCTTTTAGGGCGCCAGCAAACTTACCGATAAGCAGGAAAAAAGCGACCCGTAATGCCCCTTGGACAATACGCATATGGTCGCTTAAGACTTTAGATTGGCTCAAAATTTAACGTAAAAACTGAATATACCAAGGCATCGCCTCAGCTAAACCCTGCTGAATCGAATGCGTTGGCTGATAACCCAGTTGCTGTTGTGCCTTATCAATATTTGCAAAAGAATGGCGCACATCACCCGGGCGGAAGTCTTGATAATTCGGCTCAAGTTGATACGCCACTTGATTACTCCCCAAGGTCTCTCGAATCATGACAAACAGCTGGTTAAGACTAGTCTGCGCATGATAGGCCACGTTATATACTTCATAACCACTCTCAGGCATCGTCATCGCTGCTAAGAGATTCGCTTGCACAGCATTCTGCACATAGCAGAAGTCGCGACTGGTTTCACCATCACCATTGACCACAATTTCTTCTTGATGAATCATGGCGGCGGTCCACTTAGGGATCACCGCAGCATAGGCACCGTTAGGCGTTTGGCGCTTACCGAACACATTAAAGTAGCGCAAGCCAATCGACTTAAAGCCATAGGTACTAGCGAAGACTTTAGCGTACAACTCATCCACATATTTAGTAATCGCATACGGTGAAAGAGGATTACCAATCTTATGCTCTACCTTGGGCAAGTCTGGATGGTCGCCATAGGTTGAGCTAGAGGCGGCGAACACAAATGATTTCACACCCGCGTCACGACAAGCTACCAGCATATTTAAAAAACCACCGATATTCACCTCATTAGTGGTAATCGGATCGTTAATGGAGCGCGGCACCGAACCTAAAGCCGCTTGATGCAAGACGTAATCTACCCCTTGAGCCGCTTGCTGACATGTCTCTAAATTGCGGATATCACCTTCAATAAAGCGAAAATTCGCCCATTGCTCTGACGTAACTTGCGTCTGCACTTCATCAAGATTATGTTGAAAGCCCGTGGCAAAATTATCGAGACCGACAACTTTTTGCCCAAGCGAAAGTAGTTTCTCTAAAAGATTAGAGCCAATAAATCCCGCACACCCAGTGACTAACCAGGTACGA
>CAZIKJ010000004.1:0-2402 GCA_964539685.1 uncultured Pelistega sp. | reverse complement strand
AAAGTGTGGTTTTATACCGTCAGTTTCGAGCATGAGCTCTAGTTGGAATCCTCAGTCTTAGAGATTTGCGCCAAGCGTACTAATGACAATGTTTATCATTATAGACGAACCTTGAAAACGCCAATAATTTTTCTACAGTTTAAGGAGTATATTTACTTTTTGAATGGAAATTGCGTGCTAAATATTGCAATAAATGTTGCAATGCGTTAAAGTTAACTTTACCTCTTTAATAGAGAGGGTTTTGGTTTGCATTAACGCTAGCTTATCCGCTTGCCATTGATTGCGCCTACATGAGAAAAATAGCTATTTTATAGACCACAAGTTTGTAAGATTGCCTCCATTTCGAACTTTGTTACGTCACATTTGGCGTGTTTGCGCCGACTGATTGATTTCTTATGAAGTCATTTGAAAGGGTTATCAGGTAGAGTATCTCTGTGAGATACAAAGCGCTGGTAATTGTTTTGGATGTGCATAAGTACCCCAAATACCAATCAATTTTGTCGGGCTAGTTATGAAAGGACATAATATTATGGAACTAAATGGCGCCGATATCGTCGTGCGTTGCCTTGCCGAAGAAGGTGTAAAACATGTTTTCGGTTATCCAGGCGGCGCGGTGCTCTACATCTACGACGCAATTCACAAACAACAAGATTTCGAACATATTTTAGTACGTCATGAGCAGGCCGCTGTTCATGCCGCTGATGCCTACTCGCGCTCCTCTGATAAGGTGGGTGTATGTCTTGTGACCAGTGGTCCAGGCCTCACTAATGCCGTAACAGGTATTGCTACTGCGTATACTGACTCAATCCCTATGGTGATTCTGAGTGGTCAGGTATCGAGCAAAGTTATCGGTGAAGACGCTTTCCAAGAGTGTGACGCGGTTGGTATTACACGCCCTTGCGTGAAGCACAACTTCTTGGTGCGTGATGTGAAAGAGCTTGCTGACACAATGCGTAAGGCTTTCTATATTGCTAAGACTGGCCGTCCAGGTCCAGTTCTTGTGGATATTCCGAAAGACGTCTCTATGACCATGTGCAAATACATACCCCCTAAAGGCGAAGTGAAGATGCGCTCTTACGCGCCCGTCACTAAGGGTCATAGCGGACAAATCAAGAAAGCCGCACAGCTTTTAGCGCACGCTTCACGCCCTATGATTTACACAGGTGGTGGTGTTATTTTATCGGACTCCTCGGCTGAAGTTACAGAACTCGTTGAGTTATTAGGTGCACCTTGCGTGAACACCTTAATGGGTCTGGGTGGTCTCAGTGCGAACAATGAGCATTACTTAGGTATGCCAGGCATGCACGGTACTTACGAAGCGAATATGGCGATGCATCATAGTGATGTCATCATTGCTGTAGGTGCCCGCTTTGACGACCGTGTGGTGAGCAATCCGAAGAATTTCATGTCAGTACCACGTAAAGTAATTCATATCGACGTGGACCCATCGTCTATCTCTAAGCGTGTCCGCACCGATGTACCGATTGTCGGTAATGTGAAGGATGTACTCATTGATCTTAATGAGCAACTACGTGAGATGGGTGATCTGCGCAAAGCCAATGCGAAACCTCTGAAAGCCTGGTGGGACCAAATTAACGAATGGCGTGCACGCAACTGCTTAGCTTACGATAAGACCCGTGATGATGTGATTAAACCGCAATACGTGGTTGATAAATTATGGGAAGTTACCGAAGGCAATGCCTTCGTGACTTCTGATGTGGGTCAACACCAGATGTGGGCAGCACAATACTATCGCTTTAACCAACCACGTCGTTGGATTAACTCAGGTGGCTTAGGCACCATGGGTGTGGGTCTACCGTATGCTATGGGCGTACAGAAAGCGAACCCAGGCGCTGACGTGGCTGTTATTACAGGTGAAGGTTCCATTCAGATGAATATTCAAGAATTGGCAACCTGTAAACAATACGGTTTTACACCCAAAATTATCTGCTTAAACAACCGTTACTTAGGTATGGTGCGTCAATGGCAAGAATTAGAGTATGAGAAGCGTTACTCCGAATCCTATATGGACTCATTGCCAGACTTCGTGAAGTTGGTTGAGGCCTATGGTCATGTGGGTATTCAAGTTGAGAAGAAAGAAGATGTTGAGCCAGCATTACGTGATGCGTTTGGCAAATACAAAGATCGTCTTGTGTTCTTGAATATCATCACCGATCGCGAAGAAAACGTATGGCCTATGATTCAGGCTGGCAAAGGCATGACCGACATGTTGTTAGGTCCAGCTGGTTCATTGTAGGAGAGCAACATGAAACATATTCTATCGGTTTTATTGGAAAATGCCCCAGGTGCCTTATCGCGCGTTGTCGGCTTATTCTCTGCTCGTGGTTATAACATTGAATCATTAACCGTTGCGCCAACTGAGGATGATACCTTATCGCGTA
>CAZIKJ010000003.1:0-1801 GCA_964539685.1 uncultured Pelistega sp. | reverse complement strand
TGACGAAGTAACTAACACTATTCGCGGCGCATGGGCGAAAGAGTTAAAAACTGCCGACGGCCAAGCTGTTTGGAAATAATGCTTAATTCTTAATGGATTAAGATCAGCAAAACATGGCGGCGATTAACCGCCATGTTTTTGTAGTTTTAAGAGAAGAAAGAAAATGAGCGTTGCGACAACTACTCCGATAACAGAAGACACTTCTGTTCAGAAAGAAAAGATTTTACCTCCATCACCCAAAGGTTCAAAAAACGTATTTGCAGATACACTCTTTGCTAATACTGCCCGTTTTTTTGCATTCTTTGTGTTTATTTTACTTGCCGCCATCATGGTCTCTTTGGTCTATGGTAGCCGTGAAACCATTGCCGAGTTTGGTCTTGGTTTTCTCACGACAAATGACTGGGATCCAGGTAATGATATTTACGGTGCAGTTGTACCTATCATCGGTACAGTGATCACTGCGGGTATTGCCTTATTAATTGCGGTACCAGTGTCATTCGGTATTGCGATGTTCTTAACTGAGTTAGCACCAACATGGTTGCGCCGTCCACTTGGCGTGGCGATTGAAATGTTAGCTGCTATTCCATCAATTATTTATGGTATGTGGGGCTTATTTGTATTTGTACCCATTTTCCAAAAATACATTCAACCCCACCTAATTGATACCTTGGGCAATATTCCTGGTATCGGATTTATGTTCCAAGGTGCACCATTCGGTATTGGTTTATTTACCGCGGGTCTTATCCTATCAATCATGGTGATTCCCTATATCGCTTCGGTTATGCGTGACGTGTTTGATGTTGTGCCACCGATGTTGAAAGAATCTGCCTATGGCTTAGGTTCAACAACCTGGGAAGTGATGTGGAAAGTGGTGTTGCCATATACCAAGAATGGTGTGATTGGTGGCATTATGTTGGGTCTAGGTCGTGCGCTAGGGGAAACCATGGCGGTAACTTTCGTGATTGGTAATGCGTTCCGCTTACCGAACAGTGTATTCGATCCAGCTAACTCGATTGCATCTGCGATTGCCAACGAATTTAACGAGGCGGGCGGTTTACAAAAATCAGCTCTTATCGAATTAGGTCTAATTCTCTTCTTAATTACGACATTAGTATTAGCGTGTTCTCGCTTATTGATTGCTCGTATGGCCAAGAAAGAAGGCAAGCGTACTTAAGGAAAGAACATGTCTACATCTAAAGAAAAAACAGTACTCCAATCAGCCTTAGTGCCTGAGAATCCACTTTACCGTCGTCGTAATGTGGCCAATAAAATCATGCTGACCTTATCGTTCATTACCGTGGCGTTCGGTTTGTTCTGGTTGTTTTGGATTATTTACACGCTCGTTGTGCGCGGTGGTGGTTCTATGGCGCTTAGTCTCTTCACCGAGATTACTCCAGGACCAGGTTCACCAGGTGGTCTAATGAACGCGATTGTTGGTTCAGTCATGATGTCTGCTGTGGCAACTGCGATTGGTACGCCCATTGGTATTTTGGCGGGTACCTACCTCGCTGAATACGGACAACGTGGCTGGTTAGCGCCAGCAACTCGTTTCCTGAACGACGTTCTATTGTCAGCACCATCGATTATTATTGGTCTCTTTATCTACGCCTTGATCGTCGCTAACCAGGGTCACTACTCAGGTTGGGCAGGTGCTTTAGCACTGTCAATCTTGGTAATTCCAGTGGTAGTGCGTACAACCGACAATATGTTAATGCTGATTCCTAATAGCTTGCGTGAAGCAGCAGTCGCCTTGGGTTGCCCTAAATGGCGCATGATTACCCTGATCTGTTACCGTGCTGCT
>CAZIKJ010000002.1:0-6717 GCA_964539685.1 uncultured Pelistega sp. | reverse complement strand
TTCTCAATATTGCTCTGTAGGATCGTGGTTAGGATTTCCACGCCTGACATGTTTAGGCTCTGTGAAGTGGTGGGTGTTGGAAACTTATCGCCTAGACCAGTCGCCCAAGCACCAATAACCACGTATTTTTCCGCGAAAAAGTCTGCAGAGACGCGTAAATTAAGAACATCCGAATAAGACACTGTTTGGAAATGATTCGGTGGCCCAGCAAAAGGGATTAATCGTTGTAATTCTTCAGTGTGGTCTGTACCTTGCGCTGTATCGATCTGCGTATAGCGTTGCAGGATCTCCTGTTCATTGGCCGCTTTAAGTAGTGCTAGGCTGAAATGTAAGGCTAACTCATCATTGGGCAGTAGTGTAGTGAGCTGTACTCTGCGCACTAAACCATCACTATCAATGGGAATATTGATATAGCCAAGTTCTTTGGCATGTATGCTAAAGGGTAGATAAGGATCAATTGATTCCGTATTAAGCGGAGCATTCAAATAGTTTGATAAGACTACGCGCCCATGTTTTGCAATGGCATCGGCAAAGTAATTATCGTCAGCGGGATCGCTAGACTCATCGAGGAAGGTAATATCAAAGCCAACGACTTTCGCTTGACTGAGTTGCTCAAGTAGTTGACCATGAATAAAGCGACGCCATGGCCAACGACCGATTTCATTTAAGCTCTTGTCATCAATGACAACTAAAACGATATCTTTGGCCGCAGGTCGAGCCGAGGTAAGCTGTAAGGCTTGCGCATAAAATGCATTATTGACTGTTGAAAAATTAACAAAATAGGTTCCAATAGCCGTGATAAAACATAAAATAAGCGTAACCCAGAATAAGTCACGATGGTAACGTTGTTTCAGCGATGAAGAAGAGGGAGCAGGTGACGTTACCATAAGAGCAAGAACTATTTTTTCTTGTCTACAGTAGAGTCCGTCTCAGTGGGGCTTTGAAGGACAACTAAAGCTGCTTGATCAGAGCCACCCATACCTTGTTGATTAATACTCCGTGCTTGGACATAGAATCGATAGATATTTTGAGGGAGGGGGAGGGTAAAATTAAGCTCCTGAGTCGAGTAGCGAGCGATTTCACGCATGCCATCTTGATCCAAGGTATAGCGTACTAAGTACTGTTGCGCTTGCTCGACAGCTTGAATTTGCAGGGATAGCTCTTGTTTCGCTTGTTCAACTTGGGCCTGCAACATTGGGGCAGGAAGTAGATCAAGCGGAGTGCCAAGAGCACCTTGCGTGATGTTAATACCTTGCTGCTTGCCTAATTTGAGACGGTCGTTAGGGCGTTGATTGGTACTGATATCGGTTTTGCCACGCAATAACTCAACAGTGGTATTGCCTTGGGCATCCACATGATTACGTATCTTAGTACCTCTTATCCCTGTAATACTGACAGGGGTACGAATTTCAAAGCGTCCGACCCCCTCAGTATTGACATTAACATCAGCAGTGAAACTACCCACTTGCGCATTAAAAATTGCATCAATTAGGCCTGTGCCAGAAAAAGAGCGTAGGCGTTGAATCGTAACAAGGCTATTGGGTGCAATGGAGATGGTACTGCCATTGGCGAATGAAAGCGTGACACTGCTATTAGGAGTAGTGCGAATGACCTGTGATTCTTGTAGGCGTTGATCCGCGAGCAGGGGCTGATCATCAAGATAGGCTTCACCTACTAAAGAGCTTACTTGAGCATATTCTGGAATAGTATCAATATACTTAAAAGGGATCAGAATTTGTTTGCCCACAGGTATAGCATGTACATTGTTAATGCGGTTATAGGCCCTAATGGCACGCCAATGGCTTGGTTTGCTGGTGAAGCGCTCTGCAATCAAGGCAACGGTATCGTTTCTTTGCACAATATAGATAAAGTTATCGCCACGCGCTCCTGCAGGTTGCGCAAACGCTGAGCTAGCAAGAAAGCTCAGGCTTAGCGATAATAATAAAAATCTTTTGAATGTTTTAATCATCGTATATAGAAGATCTCAATTTAAACTATATTAAAGGAGCCACTGTCGAACATTGAATGATTACTCTTGCACTAACTCAAGACGATAACCAAGCGCATAAGAGGCTATGATTTGTACACCATTCTCAGGATTGATTTTTAGCTTCTGGCGCACATTGGATAAGTGAGTGTCTAGCGTACGAGAAGTGGCAGGAATCTCTCTATTCCATACGGCAGCACTTAAGGCATCACGCGAGAAAAGACGCCCGATGTTACGGAAAAACAAGCTGGCTAACTCAAATTCTTTCGGCGCTAGCACGATGAGTTCATCGTGTAGATAGGCTTTGCGGGTGGCATTCTCAAAACGGTAAGGGCCAACAGTAACCACTGAAGGAATAGATTGCGTACTTTGGCGGCGTAAGTTAGCCTGTACTCGCGCTAAAAGAATAGCGGGATTAAAAGGCTTAATAATATAATCGTCAGCACCGAGTTGAAATACCTTCAAAAGGTCATCATCACTGGTGTGGTTTGTGACAAAAATGACGGGCGTCTGATCGCCTAAGTTATTACGTACCCAGATTAATAACTCAACACCTGTTATATCAGGTAACTCCCAGTCAAATAAAAACAGATCATAGGGATTGGATTTGCTCAGTGTGCTTAAGCAGGCCTTGCCAGTAGCGAAGTGATGGACTTCATGTCCTGCTTGGGCTAAAGTTTGCTGGATTAAATTAGCTTGGGTTACATCATCTTCAACGGAAGCAATCAGCATTATTAATCGTCCTTAGGTAAATGTTAATCGTCACAGACGTAAAGAATACTTAAAATATACCAGAATAGTGAAACAAACGAGCGTATACAAGGGACCACTAAGTTAGCGGCTCATTCTTTATCTTTAACAATTCGTTTTAACATAGACTAATTTCCAATTTCTGTAATACTTTGAGGATATAGTGAGCTCTAGGTGTTTAGATCGGTTTTTTTTCACCTTAAAGAGAAAAAGTCTAATAAAATTCATCAGTTAGCCTTTATTTATCGTGCTAAAAACCACACTTTACATTGACTTTAGTGATATAAAATGCTACTCTGTCGGACTTACTAGTGGATAATGCTAGTAATGTATACGCATAAAGCCTAACCCATTTGTGCGTAAGCGAGCGTGATAATGCGTTATGTTATGGGTTCTTAAAGTGAGCTTTAGGGTGAATCTTTAGAGTGAATCTAGGACCGCATAGGAAACAAGTGTTTCGCTAAAATCAATCCCATTTTAGCTAATCATCATTAGTGCATATAAGACGTACGGATTTAATTTTCGCGCGTGTTGGTGTGCTATGCCGTGATGCTGAGGTGGGCGTGCATTAAAGTCAGTACGTTAAACAGACATTAATAAAACCAGTACACACTGTACATTATTTAGGACAAGTAAGCTCATGCCTACCATTAGTCAACTCGTGCGCAAACCGCGCGAAAGTAGCCGCGTGAACAGTAAGAGCCCTGCTCTAGAAAACTGCCCACAACGCCGTGGTGTTTGCACTCGTGTGTATACCACAACTCCTAAGAAACCTAACTCAGCGATGCGTAAGGTTGCCAAAGTACGTCTAACCAACGGCTATGAAGTTATTTCATACATCGGCGGTGAAGGCCATAACCTACAAGAGCACAGTGTTGTTCTCGTACGCGGTGGTCGTGTTAAAGACTTACCTGGTGTTCGTTACCATATCGTACGCGGTTCTTTAGACCTTCAAGGTGTTAAAGATCGTAAGCAATCCCGTTCTAAATACGGTGCTAAGCGTCCGAAGAAAGCTTAATTAGTGTTGATTAAGTAGCTTCCTGCCCATGGGTGGTAAGCGTGCAGCCGCAGCTGCGTTAAAAATTTTTACTGCGGTATGTAAGGGGCTGTTCTCTCAATAGGCAGCCATGGCCACGAAAGTGGTTCAACTGAAAATGTCACAAAGGAAGTAAAGATGCCTCGTCGTCGCGAAGTTCCCAAACGTGAGATCCTACCTGATCCAAAATTCGGTAGTGTTGATCTTGCAAAATTCATGAACGTTGTCATGCTATCAGGCAAGAAAGCCGTAGCTGAGCGTATTGTTTATGGTGCCTTAGAGCAAATCTCTGCGAAAACTGATAAAGAACCTATCGAAGTTTTCAACACCGCCATTAACAACATTAAACCTCTAGTTGAAGTTAAGAGCCGCCGCGTTGGTGGTGCTAACTATCAAGTTCCAGTCGAAGTTCGTCCAGTGCGCCGTTTAGCCTTAGCTATGCGTTGGTTGCGTGAAGCTGCTAAGAAGCGTGGCGAAAAATCTATGGAATTACGTCTTGCGGGTGAATTGCTTGACGCGGCAGAAGGCCGTGGTAACGCAATGAAAAAACGTGAAGACACTCATAAAATGGCAGAAGCTAACAAAGCCTTCTCTCATTTCCGTTGGTAATCAAAGGACACTACAATGGCCCGCAAAACCCCAATTAATCGCTACCGTAATATCGGTATTTCAGCGCACATTGACGCTGGTAAAACAACCACTTCTGAACGTATTTTGTTCTACACCGGTGTAAACCATAAATTAGGTGAAACTCATGAAGGTTCAGCTACTATGGACTGGATGGAACAAGAGCAAGAGCGCGGAATTACCATTACCTCAGCTGCTACGACTGCTTTCTGGCGTGGCATGGGTGGCGATTACCCAGAGCACCGTATTAACGTGATTGACACTCCAGGACACGTTGACTTCACGATTGAAGTTGAGCGCTCTATGCGTGTTCTTGACGGTGCATGTATGGTGTATTGTGCTGTTGGTGGTGTCCAGCCACAATCAGAAACAGTATGGCGCCAAGCTAACAAATACGGTGTGCCTCGTTTGGCTTTCATCAACAAGATGGACCGTACAGGCGCTAACTTCTTCAAAGTTTTTGATCAATTAAAACTTCGTTTGCGTGCTAACCCAGTGCCAATCGTCATCCCAATCGGCGCTGAAGATTCATTCAAAGGCGTGGTTGATTTGATTAAAATGAAAGCTATCATTTGGGATGAAGCTAGTCAAGGTATTAAGTTTGAATACGGTGATATTCCTGCTGACCTAGAAGCTGACGCGCAAAAATGGCGTGAGTACTTGGTTGAAGCGGCGGCTGAATCAAGCGAAGAATTAATGGATAAATACCTTGAGAATGGTGATTTATCTGAAGAAGACATCATTAAAGCGATTCGTAACCGTACGATTGCTTGTGAAATTCAGCCAATGCTATGTGGTTCTGCCTTTAAAAATAAAGGCGTACAACGTATGCTTGACGCAGTGGTTGATTTCTTGCCTTCACCGATTGATATTCCACCTGTGCAAGGTGAGGATGACGAAGGTAATCCATTAGAGCGTAAAGCTGACGACAAAGAGCCAATGTCTGCTTTAGCGTTCAAATTGATGACTGATCCATTCGTAGGCCAATTAACCTTTATTCGTGTGTACTCTGGTGTTATTAATTCTGGCGATACCGTCTTTAACTCTGTTAAAGGCAAAAAAGAGCGTATCGGCCGTATTCTACAGATGCACGCAAACAATCGTGAAGAGATTAAAGAAATTGTTGCTGGTGACATCGCCGCGGTTGTTGGTCTTAAAGACGTAACAACAGGTGAGACGCTATGTGATGCTGAGAAGCACATCGTTCTAGAGCGTATGGAGTTCCCAGAGCCAGTGATTTCTCAAGCGGTTGAGCCTAAATCGAAAGCTGACCAAGAGAAAATGGGTCTTGCCCTTTCTCGTCTAGCACAAGAAGACCCTTCATTCCGTGTTACTTCGGACGAAGAGTCAGGCCAAACAATTATTTCAGGTATGGGTGAGTTACACCTTGAAGTTCTTGTTGACCGTATGAAGCGTGAGTTCAACGTTGAAGCGAACGTAGGTAAACCACAAGTGGCTTACCGTGAAACTATTCGTAAGACAGTTGAAGACGTTGAAGGTAAATTCGTTAAACAATCGGGTGGTCGTGGTCAGTATGGTCACGTAGTCTTGAAACTTGAGCCTCTAGAGCCAGGTGGCACAAACTACGAATTCGTAGATGCCATTAAAGGTGGTGTGGTTCCACGTGAATACATCCCAGCGGTAGACAAGGGTATTCAAGAGACATTGACAGCCGGTATTATTGCTGGTTACCCAGTGGTTGACGTAAAAGTAACATTAACATTCGGTTCATACCACGATGTTGACTCGAACGAGAACGCGTTCCGTATGGCGGGTTCAATGGCATTCAAAGAGGGTATGCGTAAAGCTAGCCCAGTATTGCTAGAGCCGATGATGGCTGTTGAAGTTGAAACGCCTGAAGATTACGCGGGTACCGTAATGGGTGACTTATCATCTCGTCGTGGTCTCGTTCAAGGTATGGACGATATCGTTGGTGGTGGTAAAATCGTTAAAGCTGAAGTTCCTTTAGCGGAAATGTTTGGCTACGCAACCAACCTACGTTCATTAACACAAGGTCGTGCAACATACTCTATGGAATTCAAGCACTATGCTGAAGCACCTAAGAACGTTGCTGACGAAGTGATTAGTGCTCGTACTAAGTAATTTCTAAGCGTGCGGTTCCATGGGGAGCCGCACACAATTTAATTTTTTATTCATAATTTATTGGAAATATAAATCATGGCAAAAGGTAAGTTTGAACGTACCAAACCGCACGTTAACGTAGGTACGATCGGTCACGTTGACCACGGTAAAACAACATTGACAGCAGCGATTACAACCGTATTAGCGAAAGAATTCGGTGGTGAAGCGCGTGACT
>CAZIKJ010000001.1:0-4063 GCA_964539685.1 uncultured Pelistega sp. | reverse complement strand
TGAAAAAGCGCACTTTACGCTCGACACTCATAGGCTCAATTAGGGATTGGTTGCCATCACGTAAATCCGTACTCATCCAGATGGGTGGTTTGGTGATAGTTTTCGTTGGCCACGTACGCTCAGTAAAGTCCGTGACAAACGGTTTAAAAGGAATATATTTAGAAGCGGGGTTATCTAACATCATGATGCACCTATTGTTTTCATGGTTCTCAGTGCATCAACTGGCTCCGCCTAGTTCATCGCACCGAGATTTAAATTATTAATAAAATCCGAGTGGCTGAATTACAGGCTGCCGAACTACCACCAAAGCTCTAGGCTCGGCAACCGATCGCTAGGTTCAGGAGGAGTAGAGAGAATGGTAAGCACGCAACAAGACCGCTGTGAACTAAGGTATCAGCTGAGCGGAAGGTTTCTGCAGTAGAGAAATGATGAGTTTGCGTATCCATAGAACTATTATTAGCGTAAATTATAAAAAAAATCAAGTATCAATAGCAGAAATTTATTGTTTTTCCAATAAATTGCTGCTTAATGAGGTTTTTTTGAGAAACTTTTCAAATCATTAAAGCAATCAAGTCAAGGTCTTGACTTGATTGCCCCATGCAAAAACTTCACTATTAAGGCTTCAAAGTAGGAATCTCGGTTGACCTTTCTGGCTCGCCAGTCGCTTGCGTGGTAGACGCTAGATGAGCAGTAGCTACGGGAGTAATCTGCTCGCCACCCAATTCTTCTTGTTGAGCGTCTAGTTGCAGATTTACATCCGCAAGAAGCGCATCAACACGAGCCTTAGTTTGTTCCGGTGCTTCAGTTTCAGGAGCTGCTGAACGTTGCAGAGCCTCTTTTGCTGATACCGTTGGGATAGCCTTACCTTGTAAAGGCGCATTGCCGATAGCGGATGGGGTAATACCCAAAAGACGGCGCTGTTGATCGACTTGAGCTAGACGTTGTACACGATCGCTTTTTAGTTGCTGGCGGGTTTGGTCCAAAACACGAATCGTAATCGGTTCACGCTGATCTTGCCATACCCACGCTAATACATTCTTACCGTCAGGAGAGAGATTATTAATTAAATCACGCGTGGTCTCAGGTTTGGGAACAATAGATCCAGCACGCTGGATACCATTGCTAATCCAACTGTAAAGTATGAAATAGAGAATTAAATTACCAATAAGAATAACGCCCCACCAAATATATTTGTTGATACTATTTAGGAAGCTAACAATCTGCGTGTTAAACTGATCAAGGAAGGCGTAATCTTGTCGTGCGCCGAATTTCAATAGCCATTGAGCCACCAAAAACCAGAGAACACAAGCGATTATGACGACGAGAATGCGTAAAATCAATCGAGGTTTGGCCAAGTCAAACAAGGTTTTATTTAACAGTGAGATATCTTTCTTTTTTAATGCTGATGGTGTCATAAGATAATGTCAGTTAATATGCGTCAAGGAATTAGCACTAATCTATCACAGCAGTTAGTGATGAGCACTCAGTTGCAACAGTCATTAAAATTGCTGCAGTGCTCAGGGGTAGAGCTTGAAGCTGAGCTTACGCAGATGCTCCATGAAAATCCTTTATTGGAAATACAAGAAGCGAATGAGGTCGAACCATCTGAGGCGTTTGATAACATACATGATGATTATGCCAATACGATGACGGATGGTTCATCAGCCGCGCAACACTCGGATAATGATGAATATTATATGCCCGAAATGGCATACACTGCTAGTTTACAGGAATATTTGCTAGAGCAACTCGGAACGAGCCAGGCAGATGAAGAAGAAAAAACGCTGATTACGTATTTAATCGGTGATATTGATGAGAATGGCTATCTTGGCTCGAGTGTTGAAGAATTAAGTGAATTACTCAGTGAAGCCTTAGAGCAAGACATTGAACCGCTTCAAGTAGAGCGTGCTTTAGAAATTTTGCAGGACTTTGAACCGCCTGGAATCGCCGCACGTTCTTTAGCGGAATGCTTATTGTTGCAACTTGATACTAGGCGACTGCCCGATAATCCAGATGAGCAAGTGCTCGCATGCGCACGCCAAATTTGCCAATATGATTTAGAAGCCTTGGCCAAGGCTGACTTAGAGCGTCTCAAAACACTAACCCAGCAAAGTACGGACATTATCCGTGATGCGCATCACTTAATTACGCAGCTTGATCCGCGCCCAGGCAAAGCATGGAGTACACCTACCGCAGACTTTGCTGTACCCGATGTGCTGGTGCGGCGGCAAGAGGGCGAATGGGTCTTAATGCTTAATCCGCAGGTCTTACCTAAATTGCGTATTGTTCCTGAGTATGAGCGTCTGGTTAAAGTCATCGATAAGCAGACTTTACGACAAAGTCCGCAGTTGCAGGAGCAACTTAAGCAAGCGCGTAGCTTTATGACGCAATTAAAGCAACGCTTCTCGACAATTCTTATGGTGGCGCAAGCAATTATGAATCACCAAGAAGATTTTTTTACCCAAGGCTTAGCTGGCTTGCGCCCTTTAACGTTGAAAGATATTGCGAATGACCTAGGGATGCATGAGTCAACGATATCACGTGCGACGGTGCAGAAGTATATTGCAACCCCACATGGCGTCTTTGAACTGAAGCGTTTTTTCAGTGCTGCTCTTTCGACTCAGAGTGGTGAGCAAGCTTCAGCCACCGCCACCCAACAATTACTGCGTGAACTCATTGAGGCTGAAAATCCTGTTAAGCCATTATCCGATAATAAGCTGTGTGAGCTGTTGGCGCAAAAAGGCATTGAGATTGCACGTCGTACGGTGACAAAGTATCGTGAAGCTATGGGTTTGCCTGCTGCTTCACAACGTAAAGCGCAAGCCATCTTACGCGGACAGGATGAATCGTTCAGACTAGATAGATAGAATTAAGCCCGAGCAGACTAAGATGATAGCACTGGGTAGAGAGAACTTACCTGTATAAAACCCTTAGGCCTCATCAGGGTATTATGTAATTTCCTTGACAGGCATCTAAACTTGGATGATAATTGTTCTCATTAACAATTGAATTTCATATAGGTGTACTATGTACGTGTGTATCTGTAATGCGATTAGCGAAAAATCTGTCAAAGAGGCAGTGGCTAATGGTGCGCGTACCTTGGCTGATCTGCAAGCTCAGTTAGGCGTGGCAACCAGTTGTGGCTGCTGCGCTAGTTGTGCAGAAAGTTATTTAGAAGAGCCAGCGAATCCTGGTTTAATGCAAGCCACTGAGGCCACACCGCCTTGGAAGAAAGCGAATTAAGATTTAAGAATATTTTATTAACTATTTTGCACCTTCTCTTTGTGCTTTTTGGTGCTTATCAGTAGCAAGAGACGCTTAAACTAGGCGAGTCTTTACCATAGTTTAGTGGAATAAAGCTCACTCACATGCGAAATATGAGTGGGCTTTTTTGTGCTAAACTGCAATTCTTATCTATGGCTAAAAACTAGCCCTCAGCGGAGATTTACCATGAAAGCACCTAAAGACGTAAATAAGTTCCTTAACCAGGTACTCAAATTGGAGTTAACCTCAATTAACCAGTACTTTTTACATGCGCGTATGCTAAAGAATTGGGGCTTGAATGGTTTAGGTAAGGCTGAATATAAAAAGTCTATCGAGGATATGAAGCATGCCGATGAAATCATTGAGCGCGTCTTTTTACTCGAAGGTTTACCGAACTTACAAGAATTAGGCAAGATTCGTATCGGTGAGGATGTCGCCGATATTATCAAGTGTGATTTAGCGCTAGAAGAAGAGCTGCATGCTAGCTTAGTCCAAGCCATTGCACATATGGAAAGTGTGTCTGATTTTGTGACGCGAGAATTATTATCTGAAATTCTTGAAGACAATGAAGAGCAGATCGACTGGCTTGAAACCCAACAAGAGTTAATGAAAACTATGGGTGAGAAAAACTATATCCAAAGTTGTATGGATCACGATTGATAGGCTTGCCAGTAAGGTCGAGCAAGTAGTCCCAAAATATCGGATTGCAGAGGCTGAAATTGCTGCGACTGCAATTCCAAGGGTTCATATAGTAAGAGCTCAATTAGCTAAGCGCCAACATAATTTAAGCCCATTATCA